>JAILEU010000002.1 GCA_024697785.1 Bacteroidaceae bacterium
AGGAGTTCATCAAGACGCACCTGCTCCAGGGCCAGCGCATCGTCCTCTCCGAGATCGGCGCCCTCCAGGCGAACCTCAACTCGAAGTGCTTCGCGCAGTCCGTCATCCCCTCGGACAGCTTCGACCCCTCCTCGTTCATCAAGGGTGTGGGCATCCGCTTCCGCGCCGACGCCGACCTCCTCAAGTACGTCCGCACCAACCGCTCGCTCAAGCGAGTCCCCAGCGCTCTGATGAGCTGATGTTCCGGCGCAGCCGGAGGTTTAGTTTGGCCTTTGGCCAAGGTTTAGTTTCGCTTCGCGAAGGTTTAGTCTTGCGGCTCGCCGCAAGGGTTTATCGCCAAACCTGCTGAACGTCCTAAACCTCCGGCGCAGCCGGAACTAAACCTCCGACAACTTCGGAACTAAACCTCGGCAAAGCCGAACTAAACCTTTTGTTTCACAAAAAATAAACTATTAAACAACATGAAAACCATCTCATGGAAAAAAGTCCTCGAAATCGTCGTGGCCATCCTGACGGCCATCATCGGCACGCTCTCCGTACAAAGCTGCCTGTGACGCTTGCCCTCGCGCTTGCTGCCCTCGCGCTCATCGGGTGATGTGGGTGCCCTTCGGGCAGAAAAGGGAGTGCCTCCTTGCGCGCCCCGAAGGGGCAACGGACGGAGCAGCGAGAGCCATCAAGCTTGCTTGAATGGCCGAACCGACGAACGAAGCAAGCGCAGAACCGAACTTGTTCGAGTTTTGCCTTGCAAGGAGGAGGAAGACCGAAGGTCAGTCGTGACGGACGAAGGCGAAGCCAACGAGCCCCCAGCCCAGGGCAACGCCCTGGGTACAGAACGCCCGAAGTAACCACCGCCCTGAAGGGGCAAAAGAATTAATTTTGAATGCTTTTGCCCATTCAGGGCGTGAAAATGGCAGGTGCCCGGAATATTCCCAGGGCGTTGCCCTGGGCTGGGTTCTTCTGCCCTTTCAGGGCGCGGAAAAGGGAGTGCCCTTCGGGCAGAAATTTTACAAAAATAATTATCAAAATTGCACAAAATATCGATAACTGGTATTCGGCGAATTGACCTAATTTTGAATCATTTTGAATTTAATTTTTGAAAAATTTCTCCGCGAAGCGGACTCCCCTATAAATACTTTTCACGAATTGTGATAAATACTTTTCACGAATTGTGATAAATTATTTTTCACGAATTGTGATAAATTTTTCAAAATTAGTGAATTAAATTTCCCTTAATTAGTGAATAAATTTCCCATAATTAGTGAATTAAATTTCCCCGTTCGGGCGGATTTGCAAATTCGCCTGAAAGGCAGCTATTCCTTTGTGAATCTGTAAACCGCCCATGTGGGCAGGAGCACCAGCAACACGAGCACTACCTCTGTGAGGGCGTATGAGCCGAAAAGGTCAACCAATGTCTGGAATTTCAGGACGACGTCAACCAGAAGGACTAAAAGGGCGAACCAGCAGAGGAAGAACAGGGCTGCATGCTTGATTTTGCGTTTCTTCAGTTTCATTGTACAAGTGATTTCGGGGAGGGCGGGGGGTTAGTATTTCCGTAGCGTGAGGCGGGTCTCGGCGTTGTCGAGGGTCATGCTGCTGCGGGTCATGCGGAGGGCGAACGACGCGGGCTGGGCGTGGATGCCGAAGGCCTTGAGGTGGTCGGCGGGAGCAGGGGTGGTCTCCTGCGGGTTCGTGTAGTGATAGACATAGAAGGTGCTGAAGCGGAGCGAGTCGCCCTGCTGGGTGAACGAGCCGATGTACTCGTAGCCCAGGAAGCCCGTGTTGTGGTCGTCGGTGAGGTAGGAGAGCTTGGCCAGCTCGCACTCGAAGCTGATGTAGAGCCGTCCCTCGGGGTTTGTGGCGGTTCGCGTGGCCTTGTCTTCGACGGAGGTCACCTGCCAGAACCCGTCGAGGGCGGAGTAGCGCACGTTCTTCTCGCACGACGCTGTCAGGAGAAGCAGGAGCAGCAGGGGGATACTTCTTTTTAATGAAGAATGAAAAATGAAGCAAATCTTGGAGCAGCGAGAGCAGAACGAAGCTTGCTTCGGTCTTGCCGAGTCGCGACAAGATTCAACGGTAGTTAATGAAGAATAAATAGCCCTATTGAATGAAGAATGAAAAATGAAGAATGAAGAATAAATAGCTTTGTCAGCGGAAGAACAAGCAGAGGAAAGGGTATGCGATTTGCGGGACATTTTATTTTTCATTTTTCATTATTCATTTTCATTCAAAGCGAATCTCTTCCTGATGCCCATTTCCACGCCGACGTTGTTGCCCAGGCGTGGGCTGCGGTCGAGGGCGAGGGCTGCCGTGCCTTGCCAGCCGCTCCACCTGCGGGGTGTCCACGACAGCTCGACGAGCGTGCTGAACGTGTTCTGGGGGTCGGGCAGCGGGTCCATGTAGGAGCCCCACGAGCGGACGAACGTGCCCAGCAGCCTGTAGCTCAGCGTCGTCGTCGGGTCGCCCGAGATGCCGAGGTGTAGGGCGCGCAGGCGCGTGTCGGTATTGATGAGGGTGTGGTCGGCGTTGTAGAGCGGGCTGTAGAGCAGGGGTGAGCCTGCCGTGAGGCCGTGGTGCTGGTACGAGGGGTAGCTGCTGTTGTAGTAGTAGCAGGCGAAGCCGTGGATGCTGGCAGGGAGCGTGGGCGTGGAGCTGTGGTGGATGGGGCCGCATTGGTCGCGCGTGGTGTTGTATTCCACCACGACGGAGCTGACGACGGGGTTGCGCGGCAGGGAGAACTCCAGCCCGTAGAGCCCGTCGAACCAGGGATAGGCTATCCACACGTGGGGCTGTCCCGCCATGTCGCGCGTCTTGTTCCAGGGCGTCATGCCCGTGCGTCCGTCGAAGTAGTGCTCGTAGTAGGCACGCAGCTGCCATTCCGTGGCCTCGTAGTTGAGGGCAGCGTGGATGCTGCCGAAGTGGTTTCCTGCGGCGTTGCTCTGGTCGGAGACGGTGGAGCCGTCACCCCCGCTCAGCGGGATGAGCGCCTTCAGGAAGTCGGCCGGACGACGGGGGTTAGCAAAGAGCCGCTTGTCGTCGGCGGACGGGTTGAGGCGTATGTCGTGTTCCCAGAGCTCCCCGCCAAACTGGCAGTTCATCTCAACCCCTATCTCAAGCGAGAGGGGGTTGACGTCGCGTTTTCCTATACGGAGAAAGGCGCTTTTCTCGTGGAAGAGTGCGCCCTGGGTGTAGAGGGCATAGCGTGCGGGAACGACGAACCGGCGCTGGAAGGCATCGTCGGTGGTCCGTCCATAGCTGACGAAGCCCTTGACGCTGAGCCAGTCGTGGAAGACGAAGGGCACGGGGGTGTAGTCGTAGATGCCGAAGCGTACCTGGGGGATGGGGCGTGCGTTGCCGCTCCACGTCATGCCGCCTGTCGAGAGCCGGGCGTTCTTGCCCTGCGCGGCGTGTTCGCGGCTGCCCACCGTCAGCTGCCAGCAGTTGTAGCGTAGGCCTGCGTAGAGCTGCTGAAGGACGAGCTGCGTGCCCCCCCATCCGGAGGCTTCGTTCCCCATACCTATATTATATATATCGTTGATCGTCCCGAATGCCGCGTCGATGCCGCACTCCCAGTCGAAGCCCTGAGCGTTCCGATAGGGTCGGACGGCCGAGCTGCGCAGATAGGCGCTGTTGGGTTCGAGCGACGTCAGTCCGTGGCGGTTGGCCGTCAGCCAGAAGGGGGCGAAGCGGCCTGTGCCCACCGTGGTGTTGGCACCCACGTCGAACGTCCAGTCCCCATCGTCCGCTTGCAGCAACGAAGCGGAGAGTGCGATGAGAAGACTGAAGAGGAACAATATTTTTTTCATGGGAGAAACGTTTTAGGGGTTGATATAGGAGGAATCCGCCTGAAAAAACGCGTCTTTCTTAATTATCAATTGTCAATTATCAATTATCAATTAATAAACATCCCCGCTCCTTGACGGATGATCTCCGCTTCGCCCGTGGTGCAGTCGACGATGGTTGACGGCACGGTACCGCCCGTACCGCCGTCGATGACGAGGTCCACCAGATGTCCGAAGCGCTCCTCAATCAGTTCTGGTTCGGTGAAGAAGCCGATGTCGTCGTCCTCGTCGTAGGGCAGGGTGGTGGAGAGCATCGGCGCCTCAAGCTGTTTGCAGATGGCCGAGGTGATGGCGTTGTCGGGGATGCGGATGCCCACCTCCTTGCGGTTGCGGAAGATCTTGGGCAGCCGGCTGCCCGCAGGCAGGATGAAGGTGAACGGCCCGGGCAGGTTGCGCCGCATCAGCTTGAACGAGGCGTTGTCCACCTTGACGTATTCGCTGATGGTGCTCATGTCGGGGAAGACGACGGAGAAGAGGTGCTTGCGCGGGTCGAGCCCCTTGATGGTGCAGATGCGTTCGATGGCGCGCTCCTTCAGCGCGTGGCACCCGATGGCATACGTCGTGTCCGTAGGGTAGATGATGATGCCCCCGTCGTTCAGCAGCTCAGCCAGCTCCTCCATCACCCGAGGGCTGTTGTCCTTTTCAAATAGTTTCTGTAACATGGTAATCACTTTTTCGATGGGCAAAGATAGTGCAAAAAAGCGATTCAGCGAGGGCAAAGAGAATTTTTTTTAAGGTTATCCGCAATGATACCCCCAATCACGCGCGTTTTTTGAAGAGGCAATTCTTGTCGTGCCACGTCCTTCGTCGAGATGCGACAGAAATGACGCAGTTCCGTCCATTTTGTCAGTTGCTGCGGGCGGGAAGGCCGCTGGCATGGTTTTCGCAGGGTGCGGAGTGCAATTGAACGTTGATTATTAACAATTAAAACTATTATAAAATGGACAACTACAACATCAATCCAAACGAGAAGAACGCGTTTCTGAACCGTTTCGGCATCAACCTGAACGAGGCGGCAAAGAACGGCAAGCTCGACCCGGTCATCGGACGTGACGAGGAGATCCGGCGCATCCTGCAGATCCTCTCCCGCAGGACGAAGAACAACCCCATCCTCATCGGCGAGCCGGGTACGGGCAAGACGGCCATCGTGGAGGGGCTGGCGCAGCGCATCGTGCGCGGCGACGTCCCTGAGAACCTGCGCCGCAAACAAGTCTATAGCCTCGACATGGGCGCGCTGGTGGCAGGCGCCAAGTACAAAGGTGAGTTCGAGGAGCGTCTGAAGGGTGTCATCAACGACGTCATCAAGGCCGACGGCGAGGTCATCCTCTTCATCGACGAAATCCACACGCTGGTGGGTGCCGGAGGAGGCGAGGGCGCCATGGACGCCGCCAACATTCTGAAGCCCGCCCTGGCACGTGGCGACCTGCGCAGCATCGGCGCTACGACGCTTGACGAGTATCAGAAGTACTTCGAGAAGGACAAAGCGCTGGAGCGACGCTTCCAGAGCGTGATGGTCGATGAGCCTGACGTGGCGTCGAGCATCTCCATCCTGCGTGGACTGAAGGAGCGCTACGAGGCTCACCACAAGGTGCGTATCAAGGACGAGGCGGTGGTGGCAGCCGTGGAGCTGTCGAACCGCTACATCACCGAGCGCTTCCTGCCCGACAAGGCCATCGACCTGATGGACGAGGCGGCTGCCAAGCTGCGTATGGAACGCGACAGCGTGCCCGAGGAGCTGGACGAAATCACGCGCCGGCTGAAGCAGCTCGAGATTGAGCGCGAGGCCATCAAGCGCGAGAAGGACGAGCAGAAGCTCCGCCAGCTGAACACCGAGATTGACGACCTGCGCCGTCAGGAGCAGACCGTCCGCAGCAAGTGGGAGGGCGAGCGCAAGCTGCTGAACGACATCCAGCAGAAGAAACAGCTCATGGAGCAGCTGCGCACCGAGGCCGACCGTGCCGAGCGCGAGGGCAACTACGGGCGCGTGGCGGAAATACGCTACGGACGCCTGCAGGAGATTGAGAAACAGATCAGCGAGACGCAGGCCCGTCTGCACGACCAGCAGGGCTCGGAGGCGCTGGTGAAGGAGGAAGTGGATGCCGACGACATCGCCGACGTCGTGAGCCGCTGGACGGGCATCCCCGTCAACCGCATGATGGAGAGCGAGCGCACCAAGCTGCTGCGCCTCGAGGACGAGCTGCATCGCCGCGTGGTGGGGCAGGAGGAGGCCATCAGCGCCGTCGCCAACGCCATACGCCGCAGCCGTGCCGGCATGCAGGACCCCAAGCGACCCATCGGCTCGTTCATCTTCCTGGGCACCACGGGCGTGGGCAAGACCGAGCTGGCCAAGGCGCTGGCTGACTACCTCTTCAACGACGAGCGCATGATGACGCGTATCGACATGAGCGAGTATCAGGAGAAGTTCAGCGTGACGCGACTCATCGGCGCCCCTCCAGGATACATCGGCTACGAGGAGGGCGGACAGCTCACCGAGGCTGTGCGACGCAAGCCCTACAGCGTCGTCTTGTTCGACGAGATTGAAAAAGCCCATCCCGACGTCTTCAACACCCTGCTGCAGGTGCTCGACGACGGACGTCTGACCGACAACAAGGGGCGCACGGTGAACTTCAAGAACACCATCATCATCATGACGTCGAACCTCGGCAGCGACTACATCCGTCAGCAGTTTGCCGGCATGAACGACAGCAACCGCGAGCGCGTGCTCGACGAGACGCAGAAGACCGTCATGGCCATGCTGAAGCAGCAGATACGGCCCGAGTTCCTGAACCGTGTGGACGAGACCATCATGTTCCTGCCGCTGACGAAGGACGAAATCCGACGGGTGGTGGAGCTGCAGGTGGGTGCCGTCTGCCGTATGCTGGGCGAGAACGGCGTCAAGCTGGAGCTAACACCTGCTGCCATCGACTATGTGGCCGAGGTGGGCTACGACCCCGAGTTCGGCGCACGGCCCGTGAAACGTGCCATCCAGCACCTGCTGCTCGACGAGCTCTCGCGCCGTCTGCTCGCCTTCAGCATCGACAAGGAGAAGCCCATCCGCGTGGATGTAAAAGAAGGTCAGCTTACATTTGCAAATTAAATAGTTTGTCAGTACCTTTGCAGTCGGAATGGACAACGACTACGCAAAAAAACTGAATGAGAGCCAGCTGAAGGCCGTCGAATACAACGACGGCCCTTCGCTGGTTATAGCCGGTGCGGGCTCGGGCAAGACGCGCGTGCTGACGTACAAGATTGCCCATCTGATGGAGGTGGAGGGCTACAAGCCGTGGGAAATCCTCGCGCTCACCTTCACCAACAAGGCTGCGGCAGAGATGAAAAGCCGAATAGCCGGCAGGGTGGGCGAGGAGCAGGCACGCTACCTCTGGATGGGGACGTTCCACAGCCTCTTTGCCAAGATCCTGCGCCGCGAGGCGGAGGCGCTGGGCTATACCTCGAACTTCACCATCTACGACCAGACCGACTCGCGCAGCCTCGTCAAGGCCATCATCAAGGAGATGGGGCTCGACGACAAGCTCTATAAGCCCAACTCCGTTCAAGGCCGCATCAGCGAGGCTAAGAACGTCCTCATCACAGCGGGCATGTACTATAACGACCCTGCCATGATCGAGGAGGACATGCGGCGCCGGCTGCCTGCCATACGCGACATCTACCAGCGCTATGCCAACCGCCTGAGACAGTCCGACGCAATGGACTTCGACGACCTGCTGATGATGACCTATTACCTTTTTAAAAATAGGGAGGACGTGCTGCAGCGCTATCGTGAGCGCTTCCACTTTGTGCTCGTCGATGAGTATCAGGACACCAACCTGGCGCAACACGAAATCGTCTGGCAGCTCACATCGGGTCATCAGCACATCTGCGTGGTGGGCGACGACTCGCAGAGCATCTACAGCTTCCGCGGCGCCCGCATCGACAACATCCTCACCTTCCAGAACCGCTACAACCATCCGCGCCTCTTCAAGCTGGAGGAGAACTACCGCTCGACGCAGACCATCGTGGGTGCTGCCAACAGCCTCATAGCCCACAACCAGCGCCGCATCCCCAAGGAGGTGTTCTCGAACAAAGAGCAGGGCGAGCCGATAACCGTCTTCGAGGCGGCTGCCGACAAGGAGGAGGCGGGCTATGTGGCACGACAGCTGATGGCCATCCGACGACGGAACGGACTGGACTGGGACGATTTTGCCATCCTCTACCGCACGAACGCCCAGTCGCGCATCTTCGAGGAGGAGTTCCGGAAGAACGGCATCGACTACCGCATCTATGGCGGACTGTCGTTCTACCAGCGTAAGGAGATCAAGGACATCATCGCCTACTTCCGCCTTATGGTCAACCCGCACGACGAGGAGGCGTTCAAGCGCATCATCAACTACCCGGCACGTGGCATTGGCGACACGACGCTCGGTCGCATCATCGAGACGGCTTCTCAGGCAGGCGCCAGCCTGTGGGACGTCATCTCCGACCCCGAGCACTACGAGCTGCCTGTCTCGAAGGGCACGATAACGAAGCTGGGTCACTTCCGCGAGCTGATAGCGTCGTTCCGCGAACTGTCGCGCACCAACGATGCCTACGAAACGGCGCTGGAGGTGGTGAACCGCAGCGGCATCAAGAGCGACATCTTCAGCGACATGTCCGACGAGGGACGCAGCCGTCAGGAGAACGTGCAGGAGCTGATGGACGGCATGCACGACTTCGTGCAGTCGGCGCGCGAGGAGGGCAGCGACGCCATCTGGCTGCCCGACTTCCTGGCAACCGTCGCCCTGCT
>JAILEU010000004.1 GCA_024697785.1 Bacteroidaceae bacterium
CCCAGGCCGGTGACGTTGATGAGGGAGGTGCCCGTGATGCTGGAGATGCCCTTGATCATGCGGCTGTTGTCGTGCAGCTTGTCGCGGATGATGGTGCCGGGGGCTGAGGCGTTGAAGGTGTTCTTAATTAAAATAGGTATATTGCGATGGAAGGCGGGATAGATGGTGGGCGGATAGACCACCTTGGCGCCGAAGTTGCAGAGCTCCATCGCCTCGACGTACGAGAGCTCGTCGATGGCGTAGGCGTTGGAGATGACCTTCGGGTCGGCGGTCATGAAGCCATCGACATCGGTCCAGATCTCCAGCGCGTCGGCTCCCAGCGTGGCTGCCAGCACGGCGGCTGTGTAGTCCGAGCCTCCGCGGCCCAGGTTGGTGACGTGTCCCGTTGTCACATCCGATGCGATGAATCCCGGCACTACGGCAACCGTCTCACGTTTTCCCTCAAAGGTCTCGCGTATAAGCTGTTCCGTCACATTCTTTGCCAGCATGTGCTTGCCGCCCTTCTGCTCGGTTTTCATGAAGAGCCGGGCATCGTAGAGCGTAGCGCCATCGATGAGCGAGCCGGCAATGAGCGACGAAAGGCGTTCGCCATAGCTGACGACGGTGTCCTCCATGTTGGGCGACATCTCCTTCAGCAGGAATAGTCCCTGACAGATGCCCTGCAGCTCGTCGAGCAAGGCATGAACCTTGCGGTAAAGGGTGCGTTTGCGGCTGGTGCCCGTAGGGATGACGTCGCGTATCAGCTGGTCGTGACGCTTGCGGATATCGTCGAACTCAGCCTCGTAGGCCACATCGCCCGATGCTGCCAGATGAGCCATTCGGATAAGGCGGTCCGTGATGCCCCCAAGGGCAGAGACAACCACTATCACAGGCTCTGTCTGAGCCTCTACAATCTGTTTCACCAGGCTGATGCTTTCAGCCGTGCCCACCGAAGTGCCACCAAATTTCAGTACTTTCATTGACGATTCGAAAAATTTGGGCGCAAAGTTACGGATATTTTGAAGAAAAAACGCTACTTTTGTGCATAAATTCGAAAGAAGATGGCAAAAGCAACAAAAACCGTTTATCTATGTAACAGTTGTGGCGAGGATCAGCCCAAGTGGTTCGGGCGTTGCCCCGTGTGTGGCGAATGGAACACCTGCGTCGAGCAGACGGTCTATAAGCCAACAAGTCAGCAGACTGTGAAAGCATCAAGCTTGTTAGGCAACATCACGTCCGTCCCGCTCACCCTGTCCGAGATTGAGACCAGCGACGAGATACGTCTCGACACCCACGACGACGAGCTCAACCGCGTGCTGGGCGGCGGGCTGGTGCAGGGTTCGCTTATCCTGTTGGGCGGCGAGCCCGGCATCGGTAAGTCAACCCTTGTCCTCCAGACCGTCCTCCACATGCCCGAACGCCGTGTGCTCTACGTCAGCGGCGAGGAGAGTGCCTCGCAGCTCAAGATGCGCGCGGAAAGACTCGTTGGGGGCAGAGATGAGAGGTTAGAGGTTAGAGGTGAGAGGTTAGAGGTGAGGAGCAAGGATGATGGAACAAACAACCCTAACCCCTCACCCCTAACCCCGAACCCCAATTTATTCATCCTCTGCGAGACGAACCTTGAACAGATCTTGGCTCAGGTGAAGGCCGTGCAGCCCGAGCTCATCATCATCGACTCCATCCAGACGCTGTGGACGGAGAGCGTCGATTCGTCGCCGGGCAGCATCACGCAGATTCGCGAATGTGCATCCAGCATCCTCAAGACTGTCAAAGAGAACGGCATCCCCACCATCCTCATCGGCCACATCACCAAGGAGGGCAGCCTGGCAGGGCCGAAGGTGCTGGAGCACATCGTCGATGCCGTGCTGCAGTTCGAAGGCGACCAACACTACATGTACCGTATCCTACGAGCCCAGAAGAACCGTTTCGGAAGCACAGCCGAGCTGGGCATCTACGAGATGCGGCAAGACGGGCTGCGGGAGGTCAGCAATCCCAGCGAACTGCTGCTCACAGACCGTCATTCGGGCATGAGTGGCGTGTGCATCGCCGCTGCCGTCGAGGGCGTCCGACCCTTCCTCATCGAGGTGCAGGCACTTGTCAGCACAGCCGCCTATGGCGTGCCACAACGCAGCGCCACAGGCTTCGACCTCCGGCGCATGAACATGCTGCTGGCCGTTCTGGAGAAACGCGTGGGCTTCAAACTGGCGCAGAAGGATGTCTATCTGAACATTGCTGGCGGTTTGCGTGTCAGCGACCCCGCCATTGACCTCAGCGTCATTAGCGCCATCCTCAGCAGCAACCTCGACGTCCCTGTCGAACCCACCTTCTGCATGACAGGCGAGGTGGGACTTTCAGGCGAGATACGCCCTGTGAGCCGCATCGAACAACGCATACGCGAGGCTGGGAAACTCGGCTTCCGCGACATGCTCATCCCTGCCTCGAACGCCGAACAGCTGAAATCGCTCCATGCCTCCCTTCCCGACGGCATCACCTTGCACCCCGTCCGCAAAGTCGAAGAAGCCTTCAGCGCCTTG
>JAILEU010000098.1 GCA_024697785.1 Bacteroidaceae bacterium
ACGCTGGGTGTTCTACCTTCAGTAGCAGGACTATTGTCCTTTAACTCCTTTAACTTCATTAACTTCCTAAATTAATATTTAATTTATTGTATGACCTTCTTTCCGTTCACGATGTAAACGCCCTTGGGGAGAGCGGAGATATTGTGATGCTGAGAAGTTGAGACCTTTTGGCCGTTGAGGTTGTAGACGGCGCCTGTCCCCTTGCTCTTTTGGGGCGAGTGGGGGGAAGGCGTGAGCTCGTGGATGCCATCGGTATCATCACCCGGGCCGGTTAAGAGGAAGTTGTCGACGCGGGCGTTTTGGTCCTCCGTCATCGTAAACGTCAGCTCGAACGACTTAAGGCCAATGGGCACGCTGACACTATAATGATAGGTATTGTCCTCGGCCTCAAGGGGCTCAATCTTCACGCCTGCCGTCTTGCTGCTCACGGCGATGCTGCTGCGGTTGCTCAGGAACGACAGGTGGAACGGTCCCTTCTGACCACTCATGGCGACAAGGGCCGTGAAGTAGTTCACCGGACGGCTCTTCTTCGGGATGAGCAGCTCGGGTGCCTCGCCACCGGCCATGTTGCCATCGTAGACCAAGCAATACTGGCCGTCGTCGCCGTAATAGATGGCTTTCGCGTTCTGCACTTGCTCCACGGGTACCTTATTACCAATGCCGTCGAAGTCCTCGCTCCAGATGCATTCACCTTCCGCCGGTTGCTCACCACCCTTGATGACGTAGGTTGCCACCGCCACATGGCTCACGGCATCGTCCTTCGCGGCGATGGCCTTCAGCGTGGTGGTCTCCTCGATGGTGATGGGTGCTGTATAAGCGGTGCTCTTTGTGGTTGGCGTGGTGCCGTCGGAGGTGTAATAGACGGTGGCTCCGTCGGTCGGCGAGACGATGGTAACGGTCTGTGCCTCGGCAAAGATGCCACCCGTCGGCGTGAAGTAAGGCTTATGAACGGTAGCGGTTTCGCCGCCCGGCTGCATGGTGTAGTCGAAGGGTTCGTTTTGCTTCGAGCCCCAGATGTACTGCTCCAGGCCCGGATAGTCGATGAACGGATTGCGGTTCTTCTGCAGCGCTGCCACGGCCTCGTTGCGCTCCAACTCCACCTCGTCGACGGGGTCGCGCTCCGACCACGCCATGAGCATCTGCAGGAACCAGTCGGTGAGGGCAGGATAGGTGGTGCCGTCGAAGCAATACGAGAAGTTGGTGCCACCCCATGTGGGGAGGTCGTTCTCGTAACAGGTCGTCATATAGAAATAGGCACGCGCCACGTCGCCCTTGATTTCATCGTTCGGCTCGAAGCACTGGCCGCTGTAGCCCGCCACCTTGCAACGGCCCACCAGGCTGTAGTTGTTTGCGGAGTGGTAGGACACCGTGCCCACCTCACCAAACGGCAGGTCGCCACGGCGGTTGTTCACGTAGCCATCGGTGGGCACGACGTGGAAAGCATCGTTGCGCATGGGCGACGCCTTGCTGAACCAACTCTGCGGCACAAGGTGTTCGCGGTTGTAGGAATCGCCCTCCTCGCTGTAGTTCGCCCCCTGGTTCGGACCGCCAATCACGTAGCTTGTCGCATTCGAATACCAGTCGCGCAGAAAGCCGTCGGGACGGCGGTCGGTGGTCTTGTAGGCGTCCCACAATCCGGCATAGCCGATGTCGGTATGTTTGTTGATGATGCCACTGAGGGCGGTCTTCAGTTTCTGTCCCTTCAGCCCGTCGGCATTCATATAGTAGTCGCCCGAGTCGTTGGGGCCTTGTGCCATAGCCGTCGTGGCGACAGCCAGTAGCCATAGAAGTTTCAGTTTCATGTTTAGAGTTTTAAGTTAAAGTTCCTGTTTGCAAAGTTACAACATTTTTCAATCGGATGCAAGAATTTCCCGGTTTTTTAACCAAATAGGATGAAGGCGATGAGAATGTAGGGACGCGGCTACTCTGAACCGAAATCGAGGGAGAGTTCTTGGGTGCCGAGGAGGTTGTAGGAACGGCGGTGGTAGGGGGTGATGCCGTATTGGCGGATGGCATCGCGGTGCTTGCGGGTGGGATAGCCCTTGTTGGAGAGCCAGTCGTATTGGGGATACTCGGCGGCGAGGGCGTTCATGTAGTCGTCGCGATAGGTCTTGGCGAGAATGGAGGCGGCAGCGATGGAGAGGTATTTGCCATCGCCCTTCACAATGCAGGTGTAGGGGACCCCTCCCGACTTGCCCGAGGGGGAGGAGGACCTGGCGGAGTCGGACTCGGACTGACCACTGTCCTCTTTCGGAATCCATGGCTTGAAGCGGTTGCCATCGACGATGACAGCTTCGGGGCGAAGCTGCAACTGGTCAAGGGCACGGTGCATGGCGAGGATGGAGGCGTTGAGGATGTTGATCTTGTCGATCTCCTCGGGTGTGACGATACCCACGGCCCATGCCAGCGCATCGCGCTCTATCTGTTCGCGCAGGGCGTAGCGGCGCTTCTCGGTGAGCTGCTTCGAGTCGTTGAGCAGGTCGTTGGTGTAGTCGGGAGGCAAGATGACG
>JAILEU010000122.1 GCA_024697785.1 Bacteroidaceae bacterium
AAAAAAACGAGCCCAGAAAGCGATGAGCGCCCTGAAAGGGCAGAAAGCCACCAGCCCAGGGCAGCGCCCTGGGTATCTCGGTCACACATCATTCCGCGCCCTGAAAGGGCAAAAGCATTCCATTCAGAGGGGAACTTAAAAAGCAGCAGCCACAGATTGTAAAGCTTTTGCCCCTTCAGGGCGAAAGTTACTTTGGCCGTTTGTACCCAGGGCGTTGCCCTAGGCTGGGTGCTCATTGCCCCTTCGGGGCGTTCCTCTCCGGCACGAATTTCATACTTGCGAAACTTAAGTAACTTCATTATATATAACTTCCGAAAATTAAATCAATTATCAATTGCGCCGAAGGCGCCGGACGTGTTCGTTAAACGTTAAACGTTAAACCAAAATTATCTATTTACAATTATCAATTATCAATTGCGCCGAAGGCGCCAGTCGTGTTCGTTAAACATTAAACGTTAATCGTTAAACCAAAATTTTCAATTTACAATTATCAATTATCAATTGCGCCGAAGGCGCTATGTCGCCAGGCGGCGGTGAGCCAGATGACGCGGATGGCGAGGTGGACGAAGTAGGCTACGTAGATGGCTTGTATGCCCCAGAGCGGCTGGAGGGCGACGGAAGCGGCCACAAAACCTACGGCAGCGGCTATCATGGCGTTGCGCAGGGGGCGGGCTGCCGTGGCACCGACAAAGATGCCGTCCCAGAGGAAGGCGAGGCAGCTGACAAGTGGCATCGCCACCAGCCACGGCAGGAAAGGATGGGAGTCGGCTATGACGCTGGCGTCGGAGGTCATCAGCCGCACCATACCCTCGCCCGTCAGGGCATAGAGCAGGGTGAAGGCTGCACCGATGGCGAGCGTCCAGAGGAAGAGGATGCGGATGGAATGGCGGAGGTTCAGGCGGTCGCGCGCACCGATGAAACGCCCCGTCAGCGCCTCGGCAGCATAGGCAAAGCCGTCGATGAAGTAGCTGAAGAGCATGAACAGCTTCATCATGATGGAGCCGACAGCGAGAGGACCGTCGCCAAAGCGCGACGTGAGCGACGTGAAGCCCACATAGACCACCATGAAACAGAGCGAACGGATGAAGAGGTTGCCGTTGAGCACGAACAGCCGCCGCAGCTTCGACCAGCGAAGGGCGTTTTTCAGGAGTTCAGGAGTTTCTGTTTTTGGGGAGTTCAGGAGTTCAGGAGTTTCTGTTTTTGGGGAGTTCAGTTTCCTCACGAGGAGGACGGCGGCCACGAGGAGTCCTGCGTATTGGCCGATGAGGGTGCCCCAGGCGACGCCAAGGGCGCCGAGAGGTGTCCAGACAGCGAGGGCGAAGCTGGCTGCCATGTTGACGACGTTGACGGTGATGTCGCTTGCCATGGCCGACACGGTATCCTGCATCCCGATGAACCATCCCTTCAGCGCCATCAGCGAGAGGGTGGCGGGGGCTGCCCAGACGCGGATGAAAAAGTAGCGCCGCGCAAACATGGCCACCTCGTCCGAACAGGGTATGAGCGCCATGGCCACATGGAGGAACAGCCACTGGAGTGCCCAGATGACGAGCGCTGCGCCAATGGCAATGGTGACGCTCTGCACCAGTATCTCACGCGCACCACGGAAGTCCTGCCGTCCGAAGGCCTGCGCCGTCATGCCGCCCGTGCCCACACGCAGGAAACCGAAGTTCCAGTAGAGCAGGTCGAAGAGCATGGCGCCGATGGCTATGCCGCCAATGGCCGAGGCATCGGAGATGTGGCCCGCAATGGCAATATCCACCATGCCCACAAGGGGCACGGTGATATTCGCCAGGATGCTGGGCACCGCCAGCCGCAGAACTTCGTGATGAAGGGACTTCATGATCATATAGTTAAGAATTAAGAATTAAGAGTTAAGAGTTAAGAAAAAATATCCCGTATGCAGCGCATCCCGACAACAAAACTATCTTTCTTAACTCTTAATTCTTAACTCTTAACTTAATCAGTCGAGCTGCTTGACTTTGTAGCCGGCGGCTTTGGCTATGTTCTTGGGGATGTCGGTGTTGTCGATCTGGCCGGTGAACTGCTCGGCTCCAGCGCCGATGGCAAAGACGGGGACGTAGATGCCCGAGTGGCTGCCGACGGGCCAGATGATCTTGGCGCAGCGGGCCATCACCTTCACGGCAAGGTCCGAGAGGGGTTCGTCGCGGTAGTAGAGGCTCTCGGCCATCTTCACCTTCTCGTTGGTCTGGAACGAGTGGTACCACTCGTCGTAGAGCGCCATCTCGTCGTCGTGCGAAATCTTAACCTCGCGCCAGAAGCCGAAGTTCTCGGTGAGGGCAGCCTTCACGTCGGCCCATTCCACCTTGTCCTTCTTGTCGTGGCGCAGCTGGTTGAGGACCTCCGAGAAGCCGTGCTTGCTGACCTTCTGGTACTGGAGGACGCCGGTGTTGATGCTGTAGCTGCCGCCGGTGAGGGCGAGGCCGCCCGTCTCGTGGTCGGCGGTGATGACGATGAGCGTCTCCTTCGGATGCTTCTTGTAGAACTCGTAGGCCACCTTGACGGCATCGTCCATGGCCACGACATCGCCGAAGCAGGCAGCGGCGTCGTTGGCGTGCCCGCCGTAGTCGATCTTACCGCCCTCGCACATCAGGAAGAAGCCTTTCTTGTTCTTCGAGAGCTGCTCGATGGCGGCGGTGACAATCTGGTCGAGACGGAGGTCGTCGTCCTTGGCGTCGATGGCATAAGGGATGTTGTCGCCGCGTCCCTCCTTCTGCAGCAGGATGATGGGCTTGCCGCAGTTCTTCTGAGCCTGGTATTCGTCGTAGCCGCGGACAATCTGGTAGCCGGCTTTCTCGGCCAGCTCGTAGTGCGAGGGCTCGTCGTCGCGGGTGGGCTTGATGAAGTCGCCGCCGGCGAAGAAGTCGTAGCCGCTCTCGGTGAGCTGCACGCCGAGCTCGTAGTAGTCGTTACGCGAGGGGCGATGGCCGTAGAACGCGCCGGGGGTGGCGTGGTTGACGCCCACGCTGGTGGTGATGCCGACGCTCTTGCCGGCAGCCTTGGCCCACGCAGCGATGCTGTGGACGGGGGTGGTGCCGTCGGTGAGCACACCGATCTGGCCGTTGTTGATCTTAATGCCGCTCGACAGCGCCGTACCGGCAGCGCTTGAGTCGGTGACATCCGAGCTGGCCGAATAGGACGTGGCGAAGGCCGTGAAGGGGAACGAAGCGAAGCAGAGCGGCGTGATGCCCAGCTCGCCCTTCTTCTGGCTGAGATAATACTGGGTGCCGAGGACCTCTGCGGGGCCCATGCCGTCACCGATGAAATAGAACACATACTTTGCCTGTCCGGCAAACATACTCACGGTGAGCATCACGCTCACCAACACGACAAACAATCTTTTCATTGTTATATTATTAATTAAAAGGATGATAATCGGTTTTTATTCTTTGCCTATAGTCTATAGTCTATGGTCTATTGCTTTTTACGCCCCTTTGGGGCGTGGCGGCAAAGGCCGCGAAAAGCTATTGACTATTGACTATAGACGATTGACCTCTCAATACGCCGTTGATTTGAGGTTCAGTCCGACGGTCTCCTCGAGGTTGAAGAGGAGGTTCATGTTATGAACGGCCTGACCGCTGGCACCCTTCAGGAGGTTGTCGATGCAGGTGGTGATGAGCAGGTTGTCGCCCTGCTTGTCGAGGTGGATGAAGCAGCGGTTGGTGTGCACCACCTGCTTCAGGTCGATGGGCTTGCGGGAGAGGTAGGTGAACGAGTCCTCGTCGTAGTACTGCTCGTAGAGGTCCTCGAGAGCGCTGAGCGCGACGCTGTTCTTCAGCATGATGGTGGTGAAGATGCCACGGGTGAAGTTGCCGTGACATGGCACGAACAGGATGTCTGAGTTGAAGCTGGTCTGCTGCTGATGGAGTGCGGCACGGATTTCAGGCAGATGCTGGTGGACGAAGGGCTTATAGACGCTGACGTTGTCGCTGCGCCAGTTGAAGCTGGTGAGGGTTGACGACTGTTCGCCGGTGCCGGTGCTGCCGATGATGGACTGCACGTGTATGTCGCCGCTCAGCATCAGGTTACGTCCCAGCGGCAGCAGGCCCAGCAGGATGCCCGTGGCGAAATTGCCTGGATTGGCCACAAAGCGGGCCTGGCAGATGGCGCGGCGGTTGAGCTCCGGCAGACCATAGACGAACGTGGGGTCGTCGATGCGGTAGGCACGGCTCATGTCCACCACCTTCAGCCCCTCGGGCAGGGTGTGACTGTCGAAAAACGCGCAGCTGCCCTGCCACTCGGTGCAGAGGAAGAGCATGTCGAGCCGGTCGAGCGGCTCGTCGAACGTAAAGCAGAGGTCGGTCTCGTCGTAGAGCCCGCGGTGGACCTCGTCGATGCGATGGCCCACGAACTCCCTCGACGTGACGAACTGAAGGTCCACGTCGGGGTGGTTGAGCAACAGGCGTATCAGCTCACCTCCTGTGAACCCCGCCCCTTCAATAATGCCAGTTTTTATCATTTTGATGGATGTTACTATTTAACTTATTTGACTTGTAGGAATGTACCGAGCTCGCGGCGGACGTCGTCGCGGTTGACGCCCTCGGCCAGGATGACCAGCACCGTGTCGTCGCCCCCGATGGTGGCGATGACGGAACGCAGGTGGCGCTCGTCAATCTCGTAGGCAATGCCGCTGGCATAGCCCGGACGCGTCTTGATGACTGCCATGTTGCCCGAGAACTGCAGGCTGACGTAGCCCGAGTGCACCTGTTTCTCATAGGCCGCCTTGGCCTGATAGATGCGCTCGTAGAGCGAGTCGGTAGGCAGCACGTAGGCATGGCCGCCGTCGCCCATCGATGCCTTGGCGACGTTCATCTGCTTCAGGTCGCGCGACAGCGTCGCCTGAGTCACCTCGAAGCCCGCTTCGCGCAACTTCTCCAACAGGTCTTCCTGGTTCGAGATGGTGTTGTTCTGCACTATCATGCGAATGGCATGAAGGCGGTTTGTCTTGTTTTTCATTTGGAAAACTTTTACATTTTGGCTGCGAAGGTAATTAAAAAACCGAATAAATGCAAAAGTTTTACAAAAATATGCGTTATTTTTATGTTAGTTTATCCCCCATGAAAGATTCAAACTGTATACCCACCCTTTCCGTCTTTCAAGAGATGATAATTGAGAGTTGACGGTATAGAATGGCTGTGAGACGATGTATTTGGTTTGAAAGCCAAGTCCTATTGTCCTTTCACTATATTTATATCCACTAGTGCTTTTCGAGGATTCCTTCAGAATTCTCTTGTATTTATACTCCACTTGCAGCCCTGCCGATGGTCCATAGCCTTCTATAGAATAGTTATGCCCCTCGACGCCCTCTATAATAAAGTTACTCAGATGAAATAAGGACACGCCTACGCTGGGAGTGACACGCCATAACGTGTTATTGACAACTCTATATCCATACGAGGCAATCCATTCATTCAAGTCAATGGACTCTCCAGACCCACAATAAAGCACAGGAATATCTGTTCGTGCTTTTGCAACAGAAAGATTTGACTCTAAGCCCACAGTATGCCGCTTCATGTTGTAAATAACGAACAACCCCAATCCCAACCTTGTATCCAGATACTGTCCCAAGTCCTTGCTAAGACTCAAATTAGAGAGTCGTACGCCATATCCCCATTTGGACCTCAACTGCTCAATATCTGGCAGCTCAGCTGATAGGCTGCCAAAATCATCCTTTCCTTCCATATCAAGGGATTGTTGGGCAAATAAAGGAAAAGTACTTTCTGCAAGAAACAGCATCAAGAGCACACAACACATCCTTTTCATAATCGTATCTTATTCTTGGTTTCTGCTATTTAAACGTAGCACTATGTGAAATACTGCACGGAAAAAACGACTTTTTTGTTTTTTCCGCATAATTGGGAAGAATCGGAACGCGCCAAAAGCGTCAGCGAAAATCTTCCCGACGTCAATAGTTTTTCTTGAATAATAATTGTATTTTTCTTAAAAAAACTAACTTTCCGTATGATTTGCAGTACTTCTGACGAAAAACCGTGCCTGCTGATTAAAACCGAATGAAATACTGACGCCGGCAAATGACGGAAAAACGCAAATAAATTTGGATTTTTGTGCGTTTTCTCGTATCTTTACCGCCGTTTTTCAAGGAACCCAAACCATCCCCACCATGAAAAAGTCTGAAAACAACCTGTTTTTTGCCGTTGACCTGGGCGCTACGAGCGGACGCACCATCCTCGGGACGCTCTCCGACAGCGGCCTGACGCTGCGCGAGATAACCCGTTTCGAGAACCCCATCATCCACCTGAGCAGACATTGCTACTGGGACATCTATGCCCTCTACCGCGAGGTCATCCGCGGTCTGGCGGCCGTGGCCCGCGAGGGCATCTCCCCCTGCAGCATCGGCATCGACACCTGGGGCGTTGACTTCGCCCTCGTCGGCGCCGACGGCGAACTGCTGCGCAACCCCTACAGCTACCGCGACCCTCACACCGAGGGGGCGATGGACGACTTCTTCAAGGCCGTCCCCCGCGAACGCGTCTATGACCTCACGGGCATACAGTTCATGAACTTCAACTCGCTCTTCCAGCTCTACCAGCTCCACCGCACAGGCAACAGCGCCCTCCGTGCCGCCGACAAGATACTCTTCATGCCCGACGCCCTGAGCTATCTGCTGACGGGCGTCCGCGTCACCGAGCGCACCATCGCCTCCACCTCACAGATGCTCAACCCCCGCACGGGCCGTCTCGAGGCGGAGCTCCTGAAGGCCTGTGGCGTCAGCGAGAGCCAGTTCGGGCCCATCGTACAGCCGGGCACCATCGTCGGCACGCTCACCCCCGAGGTGCAGCGGCTGACGGGACTGGGCGCCGTACCCGTCGTGGCCGTGGCGGGACACGACACCGCCAGCGCCGTCGCTGCCGTGCCTGCCCGCAGCCCCCACTTCGCCTACCTCAGCTCAGGCACGTGGAGCCTCATGGGCATCGAGGCGCCCGAGCCTATAATAAATAAGGAGAGCTACGCCCGCAACTTCACCAACGAAGGCGGCGTCGAGGGCACCACCCGCTTCCTGAAGAACATCTGCGGCATGTGGCTTCTCGAGCGCAGCCGTGCCGAATGGAAGGCCGAGGGCAAACCCTATAGCTACGACTACATCTATGCCCACATCCCCGACGTCCCCGCCTTCCGCAGCCTCATCCACCCCGACGCCCCCTGCTTCGCCAACCCCGTGAGCATGGTCGGCGCCATACAGGACTACTGCCGCCTCACCGCCCAGCCCGTGCCCGAGACGACCGAGGAGGTCTGCCGCTGCATCTTCGACAGCCTCGCCCTGCGCTACCGCCAGGTGTTCGGCTACCTGAAGGAGATGGCCCCCTTCCCCCTCGAGACGCTCCACATCATCGGCGGCGGCACGCAGAACGTCCTGCTCAACCAGCTGACGGCCAACGCCACGGGTGTCACCGTCGTCACAGGGCCCATCGAGTGTACGGCCATCGGCAACATCATGCTGCAGGCCAAGGCAGCCGGTCTCGTCGGCGACCTCTGGGAGATGCGCGCCCTCATCGCCGACAGCATCGACACCCACACCTACACCCCCCGCGACGCCGCCCTCTGGGACGAAGCCTACAGCAAATACACCGCCTATTGCAAGGAGAAAGAATAACAGTTACTTACGATTTGACTATTTACGATTTACGATTTATTTACGATTCACCATTTATTTACGATTTGATTCAAGTTTCGGAAGTATGAAATCGTACCAGAGAGGAGCGCCCCGAAGGGGCAACGGACGGAGCAGCGAGAGCCATCAAGCTTGCTTGAATGGCCGAGTCGTGACGGACGAAGGCGAAGCCAATGAGCACCCAGCCCAGGGCAACGCCCTGGGTACAAACGGCCAAAGTAACTTTCGCCCTGAAGGGGCAAATCTTGGAGCAGCGAGAGCCAACAAACTTGTTTGTTTGGCCGAGTCGCGACAAGATAAGACTAAGTCAA
>JAILEU010000139.1 GCA_024697785.1 Bacteroidaceae bacterium
TTGTTATTAAAAGCTTTTGCCCTTTCAGGGCGAAAGTTGCTTTTGCCGTTTGTACCCAGGGCGTTGCCCTGGGCTATATGCTCTATGCCCCTTCGGGGCGTTCCTTTTAAAACGACTTTCATTCTTCTGAAACTTGTTTTGGTTCAAATCTCATTTTTCATGGCCTGATGCTTGCCTTGATGGTCTTGCACGTCTTGCCTACCGGTGGGGTGATGGTGTAGCGGCCCACGGCGGCAGGGACGATGAAGGTCTCGGCATAGTGGACGGTGAAGGGTTCGAACGCCCCGATGGGGCTCTCGACGACGGCCTCGTCGCCCTCGCAGAGGTTCAGCACGTTCACGCCTCCGCAGGTGTCGTGGCTGACGGGACGGCTGAACGTGTGGCGGCGCGTCTCGATGAACTCGTTGGGGTGCAGGCCCGTGCGCTCCTCCATCTCGCCCTCGTCGCGGCTCAGCACCTCGAAGTGGTTGCAGAGCTCCCTGAGGACGAACGGCGTGGTGCGCTCCCACTGGATGACGTGGCGTCCGCGCTCCACGTTGATGGGACGCGGCTTGCCGTCCAGACCCAGGCGATTCCAGTCCCACAGCTTGAAGGTGAAGATGCTGGGCGTCGAGCTGATTTCCAACACCATGCTGTCGTGGCCCGAGCAATGGATGGTGCCGTTGGGGATGAGGTAGTGGTCATGCTTGTGGGCAGGCAGCTTGTTCACGTACTTCTCGGCGTCGAACGGACGCTCACCCCGCTGGGCAGCACGCAGGTCCTCGATCATCTGGTGGCGGTCGATGCCCTCCTTCAGCCCTAAATAGACCACCGCATCGGGGCCGGCATCGAGCAGGTAGTAGCTCTCGTCCTGCGTGTAGGCCAGTCCGAACTCGCGGTGGGCAAACTCGTTCGTGGGGTGTACCTGCAGGCTGAGGTTGCCTCCACCCATGGTGTCGAGGAAGTCGAAGCGGATGGGGAAGCTGCGTCCGAAGCGGCTCCACACCCGTTCGCCCAGCAGGCGGCGCGGCTGCCACAGCACGAGGTCCTGCGACGGCAGTTCCACCCTTGTGCCCCCCACGTCGAGCAGCAGGCTGTTCTCCTCGGGCACGCAGTCGAAGCACCAACCGTAGTTCGCCTCGCTACGGTCCAGGTCGCACACCTCCTTCATCCATTGACCGCCCCAGGGGGCTGGGTCGAAGAAGGGCACCACGCGGAAGGGACGCGACACCGTCCGCTCCAGCCCCTCGACCAGCTGTGCATGGGTGATGAGCTTCGGCACCTGGCGCTCGTTATGGTCAATCCAGAAGCGGATGCGCCCAGCGGCAAAAAGCTCGTCCTTCAGCGCGTCGCAGATGTTCCAGTCGTTAAAGTAACCCCGCTTGTACTGCACCGAAGGACTGTCCTTGCGGTTGTCGATGCCCAGCGCCCTCACCTCGTGGCGGCGGAAACGCTGTTGGATTTCCCAGCGCGCCAGGTCGGCATAGACCACAGGCACGTCGTCGGGCGTCACGTAGCCCGCGCCCGTACCTATTATAATAAGGGGTTCTCCCGATGCGATGCGCTGCTGCAGAGCTTTGATTCGCTCTGCGACGAAGTATTCGCCGATGCGGATGTTCGACATGTAGCCGAACAGCACGTCGTCCGTCATGAAACGCTCGGTCAGCTGGCGCAGCTCCGCCTCAGGGCGCAGCAGCTGACTGACGTCCACCACCTCGCGTCCCAGTCTTCGGAATGCCTCTAAGAAGTCCTCCTCGTAGCTGCCCACATAGAGATCCACAGCCCACACGGGGGCATCGGCGAGGGCCTGACGGAGGGTGTGAAGGATGTCTGTCCATCCCTTGATGACGCTCCCATCGACACGGGTTGAGGGGAATTTATCGTAATTTGATGTACGCATGTGGAAAATCTGAATGGTTTTGGCGCAAAAGTAATCATATTTTTTCGATTTTCGTCTTTTCCTTTTCATTTTTTTATTACCTTTGCGGAGTTCAACCGACGAACGGAGTTTAACTTTCTATAGAAAATCGTGACTATGAAAAAGTGTTTTCTGCTGATTGTTTGTGGTGTGTTGTTCGTCCTCGGTGTGAGGGCAGGGGAGCGAGCCATCCGAAGTGTGGAACCCATCCGCGTGACGACGCCTGTGGGCACGGCTCCCAGGCTGCCGTTCCAGGTCTGGGTGACGTATGCCGACGGCTCGGGTGAGTGGCGGCAGGTGCGCTGGACAAACTCCAGCCTCACAACCGAGCAGCGCGAGGCTGATGCGGAACTGAATCCCGCCGGCACGACGTATTCCGTGAAGGGCTTCGTGACGGGCGATAATACCACCCCGGGCGGCTATCCCCTGCTGGCAGAGGTCCGGGTGACGGACGCGGCGTGGGACGTGCCCGCTCCACAGCCCGTGGCCGAGCCCCTGCCCCTCGACAAGGTGCAGCTGACGGGCGACAACCGTCTGACGCTGGGACGCGACCTCGACATCGACCAGCTGCTGAGCCTCGACGTCCGACAGCAGCTCTACAACTACCGCGACACCTACGGCCTGCCCACCGATGGCTATCCTGAGTCGGACGGATGGGACTCGCCCACCACCAAGCTGAAGGGCCACGGCAGCGGACACTACATGAGCGCCCTGGCTATGGCCTACGCCAGCTGTCCTGACGCGGAAAAGCGCGCACGGCTGAAGGAGAACATCCGCACGATGGTGGACGAGCTGCGCATGTGCCAGGAGCGTACCTTCGTCTATGACAAGGAGCTGGGGCGCTACCGCGAGGCGCGCGACCTCGCTCCCGAGGAGGAGCTGCGTACCCTGAAGGGCACGTGGGAGGCCTTCGACACTTACAAGCACGACTATGCCCACTACGGCTACGGCTACCTGAACGCCATCCCCGCCCAGCATTGTGTCCTGATAGAGATGTACCGTGCCTACAACAACGAGCAATGGGTGTGGGCTCCTTACTATAGCGTCCATAAGCAGCTGGCCGGACTGATTGACATCGCCACCTACGTCGACGACCGTGCCATCCGCCGCAAGGCCCTGCTCATCGCCAAGGACATGGGCCTCTGGGTGTGGAACCGCCTGCACTACCGCACCTACGTGAAGAGCGACGGCACGCAGGAGGAACGCCGCCTGACGCCCGGCAACCGCTACGAGATGTGGAACATGTACATCGCCGGCGAGGTGGGCGGTATGGCCGAATCGCTCGCACGGCTTTCCGAGATGGTGCGCGACAAAGAGGAGAGTGCCCATCTGCTGGAGGCTGCCAGCTTCTTCGACAGCCCTGCCTTCTTCGACCCCCTTGCGAAGAACGTCGATGCTATCCGCACGCGTCATGCTAACCAGCACATCCCCATGGTGACGGGTGCCTTGCGCAGCTATCGCGGAAACGCCAATCCTTATTATTATAACCTCGCGCAGAACTTCTGGACGATGATCCAGGGCCGCTACCGCTATGCTATGGGCGGCGTGGGCAACGGCGAGATGTTCCGTCAGCCCTACACCCAGATGCTCGCCATGAACACCAACGTAGGCGGCTGGGGACGTGACCGTTATCCCGAGCCAACCATTAACGAGACCTGCTGCGCCTATAACCTCGCCAAGCTCACGAAGGACCTCAACAGCTTCCGCCCCGACGACGCCAGCTACATGGACTACTACGAGCGCGTGCTCTACAACCAACTTGTGGGCTCGCTCAATCCCCATCAGTATCAGGTGGTCTATCAGTATGCCGTGGGGCTCAACGCCTCGAAGCCCTGGGGCAACGAGACGCCTCAGAGCAGCTGCTGCGGTGGCACAGGTGCCGAGAATCACGTGAAGTATCAGGAGGCGGCCTACTTCGTTTCCACCCCCTCGGCAGGACGGGGCAACGAGACGGTGTGGGTGGCGCTCTACCTGCCCTCTGTAGCCCGCTGGGATGCCCGCCGCGTCACCCTCGAGCAGACGTGCGAGTGGCCTGCCCAGCAGTCCGTCATCCGCGTCACCAAGGGCTTCCGAGGACTCTTCCGCCGTGCCACACGTCCCTTCACGATGAAGCTGCGCGTGCCCTACTGGGCCACCAGCGGCTTCTCCGTCACCCTCAACGGCCAGCCTGTGGCCGACCACTTCCAGCCCGGCAGCTATGTGGAGATTCCCCGCCGCCGATGGACGAAGCGGGACGAGGTCGTGGTGACCATGCCCTTCACCACCCACATCGACTTCGGTCCCGACAAGATGGAGCTCGCGGCAACGGGCCGCAACGAGACTTCCACCTTCGCCCCCAAGTGGCTGGGTGCCGTCATGCAGGGTCCGCTGGTGATGGCAGCGAAGGACATCCGCACGTGGAACGAAGCCGAAGTGGATGTAGAAATGGTAAGTGGTGAAGGGTTAGTGGTTAGGGCTAACGATAACGATGTAAATAACCCTAACCCTCAAACCCTAACCCCTAACCCTAAAACCCTAACCTTCATCCCCGACTACGATGCCGACCGCCACGTCACGCACTACCTGCGCATGAACCTCATCGGCGCCGCCAGCGACACCTCGACGCTCCCAGCCGAACTGCTGGCAACCGATGCCGAGGATGAGGAGAAGCTCGACGAGACGCCCCTGCGCGAGGCCATGCAGGTGGCGCGCAGCCGTCGCGATGCCCAGCGGGCGTGGAACGAGATGAAGGTCAAGGTGCCCGACTATGCTCCCTGGGCACGTCACGGGTTCCGCCGCATGATGGAGCAGTACGACCGCTCGCAGCGCGTCTTCGACAACCTTTTCCGCACGCAGGAGGACATCAACCGTCAGGCTGCCGCCCTCAACGCCGCCCTCAACACCATGCGTCCTGGCAACCTGCCCGAGCTGGAGGACATGGACGACCTGCTGCCCCTGCTCGAACAGGCCAAGGCCGTCCCTCAGCCCTCTGCTGCCCTCAAGGAAGCCATCGACTATGCCGAGATGGTCGTGAAGTACGTCAGCGACGGCTCAGGCACCCTCGACATGATCCACCGCGCCACCGAACAGCTGAAGAAGATGGAGAAGTGATAATTGGTTTAACGAACACGTCCTCTTTTTGGGGGTTTAACGTTTAATGTTTAACGAACACGTCCAGCGCCTTCGGCGCAATGGATAATTGACAATTGATAATTGAAGATTCGTTTAATGTTTAACGAACACGTCCTCTGATTTTGGTTTAACGATAAACGAGAAATCCTAATAATTCCTAATTCCTTTTTATGAATCGACTTTTTGCCGTATTTTTGCAAAAACAGTCACTTATATAACGGATTTATAATTGAATTTTTGAAGGATAAGATGAAAAAGACAGCTATCTTCATTTTTTCTCTCGTTGCTCTTGTTTGTTTGTCGTGCTCGGCCGAAAGGGCTTTGAGCCGCAGCGAGGCTGAGCAGAAGGCCACCGCGCTGCAGGCCGGGTGGATGGACTCCATCCGCGTGGCAACCGATGACGTGTTTACTAAAAAAGAGGTGCGGTCGGGCGACCTCGTGATGCCGCTGGCGTGGACGGTCTATGCCCCTGAGGGTGCCGACGACCTCGCGCTCTACATCTCGCTCCACGGCGGCGGGGGAGCGCCGCCCCAGCTCAACGACGGACAATGGCGCAACCAGCAGGTACTCTATCGGCCTCAGAATGCCGTCTATCTCTGCCCTCGTGCGCCTTTCAACACGTGGGACCTCCACTTCAAGCCCGAGCTTGATGAGTTCTACCATCAGATCATCATGATGGCTGTCAGCCACCTCCACGTCAACCCCAACAAAGTCTATGTGATGGGCTATTCGGCTGGTGGCGACGGCGTCTGGCGCCTCGGCCCCCGCATGGCCGACACTTGGGCCGCTGCCTCGATGATGGCAGGCCACCCGGGCGACGTCTCGCTGGTGAGCCTCCGCAACACCCCCTTCATGATATGGTGCGGAGCAAACGACGCAGCCTACAACCGTAATGCTGAGTGTGCCGCACGTATCGCCCAGATGGACTCGCTCCATCGTGCCGACCCCGAGGGCTACATCTTCGAGGGGCACATCGTGCCCGACAAGGGCCATTGGATGGACCGCGTGGATACCGCTGCCGTCACGTGGATGGCGCAGTACACACGCAACCCCTATCCGCGCCGCATCGTCTGGCAGCAGGGCGACGCCCTCCACGAGCACTTCTACTGGCTCAGCGCTCCTGCCGACGAACTCGCGAAGGGCAAGGAGGTCCGCGCCGAGCTGGACGGCAACACCATCCGCATCACCCGCTGTGACTACACCTCGCTCACCCTTTCACTCACGGACGCCATGCTCGACCTCGACCAGCCTGTCAAGGTGGTCTGTCGGGATAAGACGTTGTTCGAAGGCCCGGTGGAACGTCGCGCCAGCACCCTCCGCCACACCCTCAGCACAAGAGGCGACCCAGCCTACTGCTTCCCCGCCCAGATTCACGTGGAAATAAAAAAACTTTAAGAACATAGTTTTCCGCAAAAATGCCCCTAACCTCAATAGCGCGCCCCAAAGGGGCAAAGAGCAAATAGCCCAGGGCAACGCCCTGGGTATGCGGGCTCACATCATTTCGCGCCCTGAAAGGGCAAAAGCGTCCAATATTAATGCTTTTGCCCTTTCAGGGCGTAAGTTACATTTGCTATTTGTACCCAGGGCGTTGCCCTGGGCTGGCGTCTTTTGCCCCTTCAGGGCACGCATCGTTGCCCTGGGCTGGTGTCTTTTGCCCCTTCAGGGCACGCATCGTTGCCCTGGGCTAGTGGCTTTCTGCCCCTTCTGGGCACGCAAGGCGAATAGGGGGTACTTCACCTCTAACCCAATTCAATTGATAATTGATAATTGACAATTGATAATTATCAATTGCGCCGAAGGCGCCTAACCCCTAACCCAATTCAATTGATAATTGATAATTGACAATTGATAATTATCAATTGCGCCGAAGGCGCCTAACCTCTAACCCCTAACCTCTAACCCCTAACCCAATATTCCCTTTGATGCGGTCGATGTAGGCGTCGAGGGCGGCGTTGTCCTTGCGGTCGATGATGTCGATGAGGTCTTTCAGCTGGCTGCGTATCTGGGCAACCTGACCGCTGGTGTGGGGGTTGAAGAGGATTTCGCGCAGCAGGGTGCGGTCTTCGCTCAGCACGCCCTTGGCGATGGCGAGGTGGCGCTTGAAGGTGGTGCCCGGTGCATCCTGATGCTTCATGACGGCGGCAAAGACGAACGTCGAGACGAAGGGGATGGAGAGCGAGTAGGCGACGGTCTCGTCGTGCTGGGCGAAGGTGTACTCGCAGATGTGGAGGCCGAGACGGCTGTAGATGTCGCGGAAAAGCACGCGGCCCATGTAGTCGCCCTCGGTGATGATGATGGCATTCTCGCTTGTCAGCGCGCCGAGGTTGGCAAACGTGGGGCCGAACATGGGGTGGGTGGAGACGTAGCGGAAGCCGCACGTGTCGTAGTACTCCTTCAGCCCGGTCTTGACGGAGGCGATGTCGCTGAGGATGCACTCGGCCGGCAGATGCGGGGTGACCATGCGGAAGACGTCGAGGGTGTGGTCGAGCGATACGGCGTTGATGACCAGCTCGGGACGGAACTGCTCTATCTCGTCCAGCGTGGTGAACCGCTGGGTGTTGTACATGAAACGGAGACGGCGGGCGTCGATGTCATAGACGGCGGTCTCGTGCTCGAAACTGAGCAGGTCGATGAAGAAGGAGCCCATCTTGCCGGCTCCGAGGACAAGGATTTTCATGATTCTCTTT
>JAILEU010000147.1 GCA_024697785.1 Bacteroidaceae bacterium
CAGCGCCACTGGATGGAGGTGGACGACGAAAAGGGCGGTGCCGAAATCCCCTCGCCCGACGGCAAATGGGTGGCCTTCGTCCGCGACGGCAACGTCTGGGTGCGCCCCACCCGAGGCGGCAGGGCACGCGCCCTGAGCCTCGACGGCACGCTGGCTAACTACTACTCGTCGTGGCTGCGCTGGTCGCCCGACAGCCGCTACGTCGCCGCCAACAAAATCCGCCCCGTGGCCGAGAAGCGCTATGTCTATTACGTCGAGTCGTCGCCTGCCGACCAGCTGCAGCCGAAGCTACACAAGCAGGAGTATGCCAAGCCCGGCGACGACCTCATGCAGAAGACGCCCTGCATCTTCGAGGTGGAGACGGGGCGTGCCGTCATTCCCTCCACAGAGCTCTTCACCAACCAGTACGACCTCAGTGGTCCCACATGGAACGAGGACAGCCGCGCCGTCCGCTTCGAATTCAATGCCCGCGGCCATCAGGTCTATCGTCTGCTGGAACTCTCGGCCGAGACGGGCAAGGTGCGCACGCTGGCCGAGGAGACAAGCGACAAATACGTCAACTATCCCCGCCTCTGGAACCGTTTCCTCAAGGACGGCAAGCGCTTCATCTGGAGCAGCGAACGCGACGGCTGGCAGCACCTTTACCTCTACGACCGCGCCACTGGACGCCCCATCAACCAGATTACGAAAGGGCCGTGGTATGTGCGCCAGGTGATCCGCGTTGACGAGGAGAACGAGGTCATCTACTTCACCGCCAACGGCGTCCATGCCGCTGCCGACGGCGCCGCTTCGGGCGAAGACCCCTACTTCATTCACTACTACCGCATCCGCTTCGACGGCTCGGACATGACGGATCTGACGCCGGCAGCGGGACACCACCGCGCCGTCTTCAGCAACGACTACGCATACCTTATTGATACGTGGTCAACGGTGACTGAGGCTCCGCAGACGGTGCTGCGCAGCGCGGGGGACGGCAGCATAGTGCGCGAGCTGCAGAAGGCCGACATCAGCCGCCTAGTAGATGCCGGCTGGCAGGCTCCCGAGGTGTTCGTCGCTCCCGGACGCGACGGCAAAACGAACATGTGGGGAGTGATTGCCCGCCCCACGAACTTCGACCCGACAAAGAAATACCCCATCGTGGAATACATCTATCAGGGCCCCGGCGACCAGTATGTGCCCAAGTCATTTCAGGCGTTCAACTACTACATGACGCCGCTGGCCGAACTGGGCTTCATCGTCGTCATGGTGGACGGCATGGGCACCTCGTTCCGCTCGCGTGAGTTCGAGAACATCTGCTGCCGCAACATCAAGGATGCCGGCATCCCCGACCATATTGCCTGGATAAAAGCTGCTGCCGAGAAATATCCTTATATGGACATCGACCGCGTGGGCATCTACGGCTGCTCAGCCGGCGGACAGGAGTCGCTCACCGCCACGCTCTTCTACCCCGAGTTCTACAAATGCTGCTACAGCGCCTGCGGATGCCACGACAACCGCATGGACAAAATCTGGTGGAACGAGCTCTGGCTGGGCTATCCAATCGGCGAACAGTACAAAGAGGGCTCGAACGTGGAGAACGCCCATCTGCTGCAGCGTCCGCTGATGCTCGTGGTGGGCGAGCTGGACGACAACGTCGATCCTGCTTCGACCATGCAGGTAGCTAACGCCCTCATCAAGGCAAACAAGGAGTTTGAGCTGGTCGTCATCCCTGGCGCCCATCACACAGTGGGCGAAGCGTATGGCGAGCACAAGCGCTACGACTTCTTTGTGCGTCATCTGCTCGGCGTCAATCCTCCCGCCTGGACAGACGTAAAAAATTAGAGAATTAGGAATTAGGAATTAAGAATTGAGAATTAAGAATTAAAAAACAACCATATATGAGAAGCATTAAATCCCTTTTTGTTGCCTTGTTTGTGGCGTTGCCTGCTTTCAGCCAGGTGGGCTATATCCCGTCGGAAGCCAACCAGAAAGCCCGTGCTGAGTTCGAGGATGCCCGTTTCGGCATCTTCATCCATTGGGGCATCTACTCCATCCTGGGCGACGGCGAGTGGGCGCAGCAGGTGCAAAACCTGCCCTATGCCGAATACAGCCGTATGGCCGCCGGTTTCTATCCCTCGAAGTTCGATGCTGCCGAGTGGGTAAGCGCCATCAAGGGCAGCGGAGCCAAGTACATCACCATCACCAGCCGCCACCACGACGGGTTCTCGATGTTCGGCACGAAAGCCAGCCCTTACAACATCGTGGATGCCACGCCGTTCAAACGCGACATCATCGGCGAACTGGCGAAGGAGTGCCAGCGACAGGGCATCAAGCTCCACTTCTACTACAGTCATCTCGACTGGGGACGCGAGGACTACTATCCTCTTGGCCGCACAGGATGGGGCACAGGGCGAAAGATTGCTGCCGAGGGGAAGAAAGAGCACCCTGCCACCCCACTCAAGCGCAGCTATCTGGACTTCATGAACACGCAGCTCACGGAACTGCTCACGAACTACGGCCCGATTGGCGCCATCTGGTTCGACGGCGTGTGGGACCAGGATGCCTTCTCGCGTGAGGAACAGCCGAAGATATGGAACCTCTACGAGCAGTATGCCCTCATCCACCGCCTGCAGCCTTCGTGCCTCATCGGCAACAACCACCACATGCTGCCCTTCGAAGGCGAGGACATACAGATCTTCGAGCAGGACATCCCCGGGCAGAACGAGGCCGGGCTCTCGGGGCAGGAGATTTCCCGCCTTCCCCTCGAGACGTGCAAGACGATGAACAACAGCTGGGGCTATAACATGAAGGACAAGAACTACATGTCGCCTGCTGGGGTTGTCCAATACCTCGTCCGCACAGCAGGCAAGGGCGCCAATCTGCTGCTCAACATCGGTCCTCGTCCCGACGGCACGCTGCCCGAGGAGGCGCTGGCACGGCTGAAGACTCTCGGCGCCTGGCTGAAAGTGAACGGCGAAACCATCTACGGCACGGACGGCGGCTGCATCGATAAGCAGGATTGGGGCGTCACCACCCAGCGCGGCAAGACACTCTACGTCCACCTCCTGCCGCAGGCTGACAATCCTCTTCCAGAAACACTCCAGCTCAACATTCCCAAAGCGCAAAACAGGCTGAAGGCAGCAACGCTGTTTGCCGGAGGAGAGAAAATCCCCTTCAAGCAGACATCGAAGGACATTACGCTTACCTTGCCTACGCTGGACAACGCTCAGCCTGACATCATCCTCGAACTCACCTTTGCCAAAGAGCTATAGAAAAAACAATGTTTTTAATGAAAAATGAAAAACAAACAGAGCAGCGAGAGCAAAGGAGCTTGCTCGTTTTGCCGAGTCGCGTTGTTTGAAAACATAGTTAATGAAGAATGAAAAATAAAATGTTTCGTAAACCGTACGCCCATTCCTCTGCTTGCCCTACCGACGGCAATGCTATTTATTCTTCATTTTTCATTCTTCATTTTTCATTATATTAAATCTTCCATCTTCAATCAATGAAACCCCTCCACATCCTTTTCCTCTTTCCCCTGTTGCTGACAGCATGCGGGCAGCAGAAGGAATCCCTTCCCCTCGCTGAGCGTCGTGCTGCCTTACCCGAGTTTGAACAGAGCTTCTGGCAGCCGCTCGAGACAACCGTTTTCACCCCCGACGAACGGCGCTACATGGAGTTCCTCTACAGCTACCTCCCGCTGCCCGACATGGCCATGCAGCCCTTCACTTATTGGGAAGCGCAGGTGAAATCCGCCCTGAAGGTGCGTAGCGAGATGGGCTGGAACGTCCCCGAAAAGGAGTTCCGTCACTTTGTGCTGCCGCCCCGCGTGAACAACGAGAACCTCGACGACTTCCGCACCGTCTGGGCCGACTCGCTCTGCCGGCGGGTGAAGGGGATGAGCATGTACGACGCCGTACTGGAAATCAACCATTGGTGTCACGAGCAGGCTACCTATAAGCCCTCCGATGCCCGTACTTCCAGCCCGTTGGCTACGATTGCTACGGGTACAGGCCGTTGTGGCGAGGAAAGCGTGCTGGGCGTCGCAGCCCTGCGTGCCGTCGGCATCCCTGCACGCCAGGTCTATACCCCTCGCTGGGCACATACCGACGACAACCACGCCTGGGTGGAGGCGTGGGTGGACGGAAAGTGGTATTTCCTCGGCGCCTGCGAACCTGAGCCACGGCTGAACATGGCGTGGTTCAACGCCCCCGTCAGCCGCGCCATGCTGCTCCACACCCGTGTCTTCGGCAACTATCAGATTGACGCCAACGAGGACATCATCGACCAGAGCCCCCTCCACACCGAGATCAACGTCATCGCGGGCTATGTCCCCACGCGCCGCAACGTGGTCACCGTGCGCGACACAGAGGGCAAGGCCGTCGAGGGTGCCACCGTGGAGTTTAAGATTTACAACTACGCCGAGTTCTACACCGTGGCCACCTACCGCTCCGATGCCCGCGGCCAGGCCAGCCTCATCACCGGGCAGGGCGACCTGCTCGTATGGGCCAGCAAGGACGGCATGTTCGGCTTCGCCAAAGCCTCGACGGATAAAACGGACGTTGTCCTCCAATACCCTGTCGGCAAGCGTTTCGCCGTCGATGTGGACATCGTACCGCCGCCAGAGAACCCCATTCCCTCCGACGCTACGGCTGAGGAGCGTGCGGCCTGTGCCGTGCGCTTTGCCTACGAGGACTCGCTGCGTCTGGCGGCTCACACCGTTCCGGCAGGAAAAAAGGTATTGGACGCTTTCCGCAGCCGTCATGCAGAAAACCCGAATGTCGAGATGCTGATTGCCTCGCTCTCTGAGAAAGACCGTCGTGACGTCACCCTCGAGGCGTTGGAGGATGCGCTTCTAAAGTCCTTCCCTTCAGGGGAGGATTTAGGAGAGGCTTCGTGGTCGGCCTACCGCGAATGTCCTCGTGTGGAGCGCGAGCAGCTGCGCCCCTTCCGTTCGAAGATTGACGTCGCAGCGCTGCCTCACTTCCAATCCCCTGCCGAAGTGTGGACGTGGACGGCTGGCAACATCCGCGTGGTCGAGGACCAGAA
>JAILEU010000115.1 GCA_024697785.1 Bacteroidaceae bacterium
AAGGGCAAAAGCATTATTATCAAGAGCTTTTGCCCTTTCAGGGCGTGGGATGAGGTGTGTTCGAATATACCCAGGGCGTTGCCCTGGGCTATAATCTTTTGGCCTTTCAGGCCGTCTGTCGGATGATTGCGGATAATCATATTCGTTAAACCAAAACGTTAAACCGTTGGACGTTTTTTCCGTTTGCAAAGTAACGAAATCCCTGGCTCATCTCCAAATAAAAATCTAAATAACCCAAAAAGATTTGGCACTTCGCGTGGTTTGCCGTACCTTCGCATCGTCAATTGGAGAACTGAAGATGGACAAAAAGAAAAGAAACATACTGATTGCAGCTGCCGCGGGAGGGGTGCTGACAGTGGGAGTGGCGGTCATGCTGCTCGTCAGCCGACCCGACGCCGACATCATGCAGAAAGAGAACGGCTCGTACATCATCAATACCACCAAACTGGCTCCCGATGTGCTTGGATACGAAGGGGCGACACCGCTAAAGATTTATATTACAAACGGAAAGATAGAGAAAGTGGAAGCCCTTTCGAACCGCGAGACGCCCCGTTTCTTTGCCCGCGTAAAATCACACCTACTGCCACAATGGAACGGACTGGTGGTCACGCAGGCGTTGAAAAACCCGCCTGACGGCGTCACGGGGGCGACATACTCGTCCAAAGCCGTCAAGGAGAACGTCCGCTTAGGACTGGAGTATTACAAAAAACACCGCAAATGATGGAAATAAAACCTTACGTGCACACCGTCCACTATTACGAGACGGACAAGATGCAGATTACCCACCACAGCAACTACATCCGCTTTATGGAAGAGGCCCGCATAGACCTCATGGAGCAGATGGGTTATGGTTTCGAGAAGATGGAGGCTGAGGGCATCGTGTCGCCCGTGATGAGCGTCACCTGCAACTATCGCAAGCCTACCGCCTTCCCCGACCAGATTGTCATCACGCTTCACGTCGAGGAGCTCACAAGGCTGAAGATGCGCTTCGGCTACACCATGACGGTGGGAGGCACGGTCGTCTGCACCGCTACGAGCCAGCATTGTTTCCTTCGTGGCGGACGTCCCATCGCCCTCGAAGAAGAGCTGCCAGAATTCTACGGGCTCCTGAAGGAGATGACGCGCGCCAATGGCGCAATTGATAATTGATATTATTCGTTTAACGTTTAATGTTTAACGTTTAACGACCATGCGGCAGAAGGTGAATCAGAGGACGTGTTCGTTAAACGTTAAACGTTAAACGTTAAACCCAGACTCCTATTTTTCCTTTGCCTCTTTTTTGCGGGGGGCGAAAAGGCGGCGCAGCAGACCGGGCTTGCGAGGCGTTTGGGGCTCGGCAGCTACGGTGTCAGCTTTGGCCTCGGGCTGCTCGTCGGCCACAGCGACGGGGACGAGTTCCTCGATGTTGTCCTCGGCAATCATCTCGCCCTCGATATAGACACGGACGGGGGTGTTGACGGCATTGCTGTGGATGGTGATGCTCTTCTTGAATACTCCCGGACGCTTGGTGCGGCCATTATAGGTGACGTTGATGGTGCCGGTGGCGCCAGGGGCGATGGGCTCCTGAGTGTACTCAGGCACCGTGCAGCCACACGAGCTGACGGCCTGATGGACGATGAGGGGGGCATTGCCGGTGTTGGTGAAGGTGAACACGCAGCTGACGACGCAGGTGTCCTGCGCCACAATGCCGAAATTGTGGTTTTTGTTCTTGAACGTCATCTCGGCCGTATCCTCGGCCACGGCAGCGGATGCAAACAGCATGGTTGCACACAAAAGGGTGATGGTCTTTTTCATATTCTATTAATTGTTGTTTATTTATCTTTTGAAATTATCCATTGTCAATTATCCATTGATGAAATCTTCATAGTCGCTGTACCTGCTTGACACCCTTGACCTCGCGGAGTTTCTTGATGAGGGCATTGAGGCGGCTGGTGTCGTCCATCAGGATGGTGAGCTGGCTGGAGAATAGCTTGTCGTGGGTGTTGATGTTGATGTTGCGCAGCTTCACGTGCTCGTCTTTCGAGAGGATGGATGTGAGGTTGTTGATGATGCCCAGGTCGTCGAGGCCGACGACGCTGAGGGTGACGGCATAGAATTTTCCGCCAGCCTTGCCGGACCAGCGGGCAGGGACGATGCGGTAGCTGAAGCGGCTGCGCAGGTCGGTGGCGTTGGGGCAGCTCTGACGGTGAATCTTGATGCCGTCGCTGACGGTGACAAAGCCGAAGATGTCGTCGCCGTAGATGGGGTTGCAGCATTTGGCCAGCTTGTATTCGACGCCGGCCATGTGGGGGTCAATGAAGAGAATACCTCCGGCTGCGTCCTCGCTGACGGCTGTGCCCTGTGCCTCTACGTCGGTCTTCTGGCGGTACTCGGCAGCGCTGTGGGCCGAGGCTGTCTCTTCCCCACCCTCGCCGGCGATGCCGTGTTCGTAGTCCCAGAGGGCGTTGTAGCCCTCGATGATCTCGTCGGCCGTCAGTTTTCCGTCGGCCACATGCTGATAGAACACCTGCTCCTGCTGTTTGTAGCCCATCTTACGGATGAGGCGGAGCATGATGCCCTCGTCGAGCTCAATCTTGCGGTTCTTGAAACGGCGCTCAATCTCCTCGCGTCCGATGGAGGCCTGACGGGCTTCAATCTCCTTCAACGCCTGGCGCACTTTGCTGCGGGCACGCGAGGTGGTGACGATGGAGAGCCATCCCTGCTTGGGTGTCTGTGAGTTCGACGAGAGAATCTCCACCTGGTCGCCATTGTGGAGGACGTAGCGGATGGGCACGTGGCGGTTGTTCACCTTGGCACCGGTGCAATGGTAGCCGAGGTTCGTGTGGATGCTATAGGCGAAGTCGAGCACGGTGGCGCCATGGGGCAGCTTGAAGAGGTCGCCCTGGGGGGTGAAGACGAAGACGTCGTCCTTGTAGAGGTCCATCTTGAAGCGGTCCATCAGCTCGCGGTCGTCGTCGGCATTCTCGAGCGCCTCGCGGATGCTGGTGAGCCACTCGTCGAGCCCCGTCTCGCTCTGGACGCCCTTGTAGCGCCAGTGAGCGGCCAGGCCACGCTCGGCGATATCGTCCATGCGCTCGGTGCGGATCTGCACCTCCACCCATCGCCCTTCGGGACCCATCACCGTGGTGTGGAGGCTCTCGTAGCCGTTGCTCTTGGGTATGCTGAGCCAGTCGCGCAGGCGGTTGGGGTTGGGCTGGTACATGTCGGTGACGATGGAGTAGGCCAGCCAGCAGTCCGGCTTTTCGCGTTCGGGAGGGCTGTCGATGATGATGCGGATGGCGAAGAGGTCATAGACGCCCTCGAAGGGGCAGCGCTGCTTCTTCATCTTCTGCCAGATGCTGTGGATGCTCTTGGTGCGTCCCTTGATGTGGCACTTCAGGCCTGCCGCTGCCACCTTGCGGCTGACGGGTTCGATGAAGTCGGCGATGTATTTGTCGCGGGCAGCCTTCGTCTGCGACAGCTTATCCTTGATCTGATAGTAAACCTCGGTCTCGGTGTACTTCATGGCCAGATCCTCCAGTTCGGACTTAATGCGGTAGAGGCCCAGCTTGTGCGACAGGGGGGCATAGAGGTAGGCAGCCTCGCCGGCCACCTTGCGGCGGAACTCCTCGCAGGCCTCGCGGTTCTCGTCGGGCAGCGCCGATAGCTCGCGCATCAGGCAGGTGCGCTCGGCTATCATGATGAGGATGACGCGCATGTCGCCGGCAAACGACAGCAGCAGGTTGCGGAAGTTCTCCGACTCGATAGTGGGGTTTTTCTCGTAGAGACGGCTGATGTTGACCAGCCCTTCGATGATGCGTGCCACGTCGGTGCCGAACTCTTTCTCGACGGTCGGTATGTCGATGACGCCGACGCGTACGGCAGCGTGCAGAAGCACAGCCAGGATGGCGGCGCGCTTCATGCCCATCTCGTCCGAGACGACAATGGCTGTGCGCACATCGAGCAGCAACGGGTTGTGGCCGAAGACGTTGCGTACCAGCGTCTGGCTCTCGGCAGCCCGCTGCATGGCGGCAAGGGCATGCTGAAGCGTCGCCTCGTCCATGCTGTCGCCCACCTGGTTCGCCAGTTGCGTCATCAGCTGGGCAAACTCCTCACGCTCCCCCTCGGTGAAGAGGGGTGACGACGAGAAGTTGCCGAGTGCCTGATAATCCACAGCCATTTTCTTTGGATTTCATCCTTTGTTTTTTCGCCATGCCAAAGCCCAAACAAGTTTGGCTTTGGTCATTTGGCTTAATAAAAACGTTCTATTTCCGCCTGCAAAAATAGCCACTTGTTTCTATCTTTCCAAATAAGACGAAGTTTTTTCTATTTTTTTTACGAAATAAAATCACAGCTGCGATGAGGAAAATCACAGCTGTGATGAACGGATTGTGCTGTCGGCGCCGAGGGGGAAAGCCGTGGGCAGCCGTCAGAACGTCAGGCCAAGGCAGAGGCTCACCGGCCAGACGGCTGACGAATAAGCGGAATGGTCGAGGCTGCCCGAGAAGAGCTCGACGAGCGAGGTCTTGGCCATGAGGCTGACGTTGCCGTATCCCACCTGAGCCAGCAGGTTGACGTTCAGCGGATGCATGCTGATGTTCGACGTGATGGTCTCCTTGCGCTTGCCGTTATAGCGTCCGCGTGAGGCGGGCGAGAAGCGGTACTCCAGTTCGGGGCCGACGGCCAGGAAAAATCCGTCGTCGGAGGTCTGAAACTCAAGCTGTACGGGGAGCTTGAACGACCAATAGCGGAACCACGTCTCGTCGTAGGGCTCAACGTCGCTCTGCGTGGAGAAGAAGGTCGTACGTCCACCCTGGCTGCGGCTTGTGAAGAAATAGTTGGGGGTGTCGAACTTATACATCGAGCGTCCGAAGCCGAAGGCAAAGCCAAGGCCGACGTGGTCACCCGCCAGACGCACGGCGTCCAACGGCAGGTAGATACCCCACTCCCAGCTGCGGGCCTCGTCGAGACGCACGTCGCTGAAATTCATGCTGAACGGTCCGTCGGCCATGAAACCGCTGAAGCCCATGTAGTAGAACGGGATATGGGCCTCGAAGCCATGACCGAAGCTGACGTCGTAGCTGACGTTCGACCGCTCATATACGCCGTCCTCGGTGCTGCGGTCCTGCGAGTATTCGCGGGTGATGACCCACTGGCCTATGCGCCTTTGCTCGACAGTGCTCTCCGTGCCTGACTCCTGGGCAACGGCTTCAGTGATGCCTGCCATGGCCAAAACGGCCACGGACAATAGCGAAAAAAATGTTTTTTTCATTTCCGTAGATGTTATTTTTTCTTTATTTTCGCTCGTTAGACGGCGCAAAGAGCCGAAAAGTTGCATCATCATCAAAAAAAGCACTATTTTTGCAAAAAATTTTTTCTCCATCGCATGACCAACGACATCCGTCATATCCGCATCGAAGACTACGACTACCCCCTGCCCGACGAGCGCATCGCCAAATTTCCCCTGTCCGTACGCGACAGCAGCAAGCTGCTGGTCTGCAGGGACGCGAGCATCAGCGAGGACGTGTTCTCTGCCCTGCCCGGCTACCTGCCTGAGGGGGCGCTGATGGTGTTCAACAACACGCGCGTCATCCAGGCCCGCCTTCACTTCCGCAAGGAGACGGGGGCACTGATAGAGGTGTTCTGCCTCGAGCCGCTGTCGCCACGCGAATATGTCTCCATGTTCGCCCAGAAGCAGTCGTGCGTTTGGCTCTGCATGGTGGGCAACCTCAAGAAATGGAAACACGGCCCGCTCACTCGCACCATCGACGTGGGTGGACGGCAAGTGGAGCTGTCCGTCTGCCGCATGGACGACGAGGCGGACGTTGTGCGCGGCACGTCGTATTGCACCACCTCGTCGCCCGAGTTCCCTGTCCGCTTCAGCTGGACGTCCGACCAGGGCGACATCTCGTTTGCCGAGGTGCTGCAGGCGTGCGGCGAACTGCCCATTCCTCCTTATTTAAATAGGGCGACCGAGGAAAGCGACCTCCGCACCTACCAGACGGTCTATTCAAAAATCGAGGGCTCGGTGGCAGCGCCCACAGCCGGGCTGCACTTCACCGACGAGGTGCTGAAGGCCCTTGACGCCCATGGCATCGAGCGCGACGAGGTGACGCTTCACGTAGGTGCCGGCACCTTCAAGCCCGTCAAGAGCGAATTCATCAGCGGCCACGCGATGCACGCCGAGTACATCGTCGTCCGCCGCACCACCATCGAGAAGCTCATCCGCCACGGCGGCGAAGCCATTGCCGTCGGCACCACCTCCGTCCGCACGCTCGAAAGCCTCTACTACATCGGACTGCTCATCCGCCGCAACCCCGACATCCGGCAGGACGAGCTGCATGTTCCCCAGTGGATGCCCTACGACGACACCGCCCCACAGCCTTCTGCCGTCGAGTCGCTCCAGGCCATCCTGCAGTGGATGGACCGCAACGGCCTCGAAGCCTTCCACACCACCACGCAGATCATCATCGTGCCCGGCTATCCGTTCCACATCGTCAGCCGCATGGTCACCAATTTCCACCAGCCCAAGAGCACGCTGCTGCTGCTGGTGTCGGCCTTTGTCGGCTGTCACCCCGACGGAACACCCGTCTGGAAGGACATCTATGACTTTGCCCTCAAGCACGGATTCCGTTTCCTCTCGTACGGCGACTCGTCGCTGCTCTGCCGCAACTCATTCAAATAGTTTATATCGATAATTATCAACCCCCCAAACAGACATAGGATGAATATAGGTGATAAAGTGCGTTTTCTGACCGAGACCGGCGGAGGCGTCGTGAAAGGTTTCAAAGGCAAGGACACCGTAATTGTGGAGGGCGACGACGGTTTCGACATTCCCATGCCCATCACAGGCGTGGTGGTCGTGGGCAACACAGACGCCCTGAACTTCGAGCGCCGTCCCACCAAGCCCGCCCCCACTCCAGCCCATCCAGCCAGTCCAGCCAGTCCAGTTCCTCCAGCAAATCCTGCCCCTGCCCCAGCTCCAGCCGTTGTCCAGGAATTTGCCGGCCACGACACGCTGAACGTCCATCTGGCCTTCCTCCCTGTTGACATCAAAGCCATCAGCACTACCGTCATGGAGGCTTGGCTCGTCAACGACAGCAACTACTTCGTCACCTACGCCTGGGCCTCCATCGGCTCAGGCAGCCTGACGATGTTCGACCAGGGGACACTGGAACCCAACAGCGTGGTGTTCCTGCGCGAGTTCTCACGCGACATGTACGAACAGCTCGAGCACGTCAGCTTCCAGCTCTTTGCCTGGAAGCAGGGCAAGCCCTACCGTCGCAAACCGGTGATTGATGCCGAGCTTCGCATCGAGACCGTCAAGTTCTTCAAGCTTCATACCTTCCACGAGACGCCCTTTTTCGAGGACCCTGCCCTGCTCTACGACATCGTCCGCGACGACCGTCCCACACGTCTCGTCGCCATTCCTCGCGATGAGCTGGCCGAAGCCCTGTCGTCGGGAAAGAAGGCTGCCGACTCGCCAGCGTCTCCGCGCAAGTCCCGGTTCTTCGGCTCCAAGCCCGATGCCAGTGCCCCCGTCGAAGTGGACCTCCACATCGAAGAGCTGCTCGAGACCACCGCAGGCATGACGAACAAAGACATTCTCGACTATCAGATTGAAACCTTCCGGCGCGTGCTTCGCGAAAACCAGAACCGCCACGGGCAGCGCATCGTCTTCATCCACGGCAAGGGCGACGGCGTGCTCCGCGCAGCGCTGAAGAGCGAGCTTGAACGCAAGACAGACCACTACAGTTTTCAGGATGCCTCGTTCCAACGCTACGGTTTTGGCGCGATGCTGGTGATTGTAAAGTGAGATTTTCTATGCTAAAACGTGAAATATATGAAAAAACTTTTTTTTCTGCAAACGATATTGTATTTTTGTCCCCAACTTATGAAGTCGAAATCGAACATCTGGCATCTCTGGCTGTTTGTAGCTGCCCTCATCTGCGGCGCAAACACGGGGGCTTATGCCCTGTCCCTCCAGCCATTATCTGACGGCTGTTCACCGTTCACAGCCCTCTCAGACACCCTGGCTGTCACGTCGCAGATGACACCGAAGGAGGCTGAGAAAGCCGCAAAGAAACAGGCAAAAGAAGAGGCGAAAAAAGCCCGCAACCACGAAAAATACCTTGAGAAACAGGCCAAGAAGCAGGCCCAGCGCGAGAAAGACCAGGCGCGGGCTGTCGCCAAGGCCCAGAAAGAAGCTGCCAAGATGGCCAAGAAATTGGCCGAGATGACGCCGCAGACGGTCTATATCTATGGCGCTGGCATCAACTTCCTCGACTCGGTGGTCTATGTCACCGACTTTCAGCACATCGACAGCGTTTACATCGAGCCCGACGGCGAGCTGCGCGACTACTATGCTTACACAGGCGACCTGAAATTCTATCTCGAGTCACACTACAACCTCGAGAACGAGACGTGCGCCGTTTTTTACATGACCGACGAGAAGAAAGCCTCCAAACGCTTCGCCAAGATGGACGCCAAACTGCGCAAGCAGGGCTACCTCATCAACCGCGTCAGCAAGGATGACTTCACCTTTGTTCGCCAAGAGGATAAACATGAAGAATAGCAGCTTTTTCCTTCTCGCCCTGCTGTTTCTCTTTTCGGCCTGCCACCCCTGGGACCACCCTGCCGACGACGACACACAGCCCACACGTACCGTACTGGTCTATATGGTGGCTGAGAACAGCCTCTCGTATGGCAACTTCCACGAACAGGACCTGAACGAACTGCTGACAGCGTCGGGCGAGATTCCCTCCAAATGCCATCTGCTGGTCTATGTGGACGACACCGACACGCCGCGCCTCTATCTGGTCGAGAACGGCTCTACCTCAAGCAAGCCCCGCCTGCTCAAGCAATGGACCGAGGACATGAACAGCTGCGCCACCGAGACACTTCGGCAGATGATGGAAATCATGACCACCCTGCTCCCCTCGAAGAGCTACGGGCTGGTGTTCTGGAGCCACGGCAACGCCTGGCTTCCAGGCTCACGCACCACCGCCAACAACCGCAAGGCTCCGGCATCCCTCAGCGCACCGCGCTCTGAGCCACAGCGCACCATCGGCATCGACAACGGAGGAAATTCGTTCAGCAACACGGGTTCCAAAATGGAAATCAGCGAGCTTGCAGAGGTGCTGAGCGACTTCCCCAAGCTCAGCTTCCTGATGTTCGACGCCTGCTTCATGCAGACCATCGAGGTGGCCTACGAGCTGCGCCACGTCACCGACTACGTCATTGCCTCGCCCGCCGAGATTCCCAACCCGGGTGCCCCCTACGACCGTATCCTGCCCTGTATGTTCAGCGCGACGACCGACGTCGAGGGTATCATCGACGAGTATTATCACCACTATGCCGATTCGGCCATAACCATCAGCAACCGCTCCGCCGCCACCCACGGCGCCGTGCTCTCGGTCGTGAAAACCAGCGAACTCGACGCCCTACAGCGTGTCACGGCACAGATGATTCAGCGCTATGCCACGGCTGACGAAGACAAGAATCTGGGCGAAGTGCTGCGCTACTTCCCCCTCTCGATGCAGTCTATTCCCGAGTTTTACGACATGAAGGCCTACATGCGCCATCTCATCACGTCCGACGACGACTGGGCTGTCTGGCTCGAAGCCTTCGACCACGCTGTTCCCTACCGCCGCGCCACCGAGCACTGGTACACCTCGTACACCGGACGATACATGTACATCGGCTCGCGGGACACCTACGGGGGCGTCTCGATGTTCGTGCCCCAGCCGGGCGATTTCTACAGCATGCTGTTCAGTCAGTTCCGCCAGACATCGTGGTACCCTGTCTCAGGGTGGCCGACAGTCTTTCCGTAAGCTCTTCTGACACCGTCACCAGCGGCAGGCGCAGCACATTCTGCATGCGTCCGGCCAGGCTGAGCGCAGCCTTCACGCCCGCAGGACTGCCCTCTGCAAACAGCATGTCGCAGACGGGTTCCAGCCGTGCTGCCATGGCCGCGGCTTTCTCCGTTTCGCCCCGCCGAATGGCCCGGCACATCCCGCTCACCTCGGCCGGCATGAGATTGCTCACCACCGACACCACGCCGTCAGCGCCGCGCTCCATCAGCGGGAGCGTCAGCTTGTCGTCGCCCGACAGCACCTTGAAGCCGTCAGGACGTCCCTGCAGGATGCGCTCAATCTGTTCCACATTGCCTGACGCCTCCTTGATGCCGATGACGCGCGGACAGTCGCGTGCGATGCGCAGCGTCGTCTCGGCCGTCAGGTTGACGCCCGTCCGCGACGGCACGTTGTAGAGCACGATGGGCAGCGGCGATGCCTCGGCAAGGACGCGATAGTGACGGTAAAGACCCTCTTGCGATGGTTTATTGTAATAAGGAGTGACGATGAGAAGGGCATCCATGCCCTCGAAGGCGTCAGCCTGCATACGCTTCAGCATTCCGGCCGTGTCGTTGCCGCCGAAGCCCAGCAGCAGCGGTAGTCGTCCCCCGTTCACACGGACCACCGTGTCGCGCACCAGCCGTTGCTCGGCGTCCGTCAGCGTGGGCGTCTCGGCCGTCGTCCCAAGCACGCAAAAGAAATTCACACCTGCAAGGATATTGCTCTCCACCAGACGCTCCAGGGCGTCCACGTCAATGCTGAAATCCTCGCGAAATGGCGTCACCAGGGCGGTTCCGACACCGCTGAGACCCATAAAGGCATCGTCTTTGTTCATAACCATTCTGAAATCTGCGGCGAAGGTACGGCAGTCAGCGCGAAAAAACAAATATATTCGTGTTTTTTCTCATTCTTCCTGCGGCAGGGTGACCGGGAAGAGAGGGCTGTCGATGTGGTCTTCGTAGATCTTCGTGACCAGCTGTCGGACGATGTCCGGACGGCTGGCGGCGAGGTCGTGGTCCTCGTGGGGGTCGGCAGCGAGGTTGTAGAGCGAGGGACGCCCGCGGCTGACGACGAGCTTCCAGTCACCACGGCGCACGCCCAGCATGTCGGTCTCGTGAAACTCCCAGTAGAGGTGGTCATGCTGCGGCTGGACGCCCTGCCCCGTCAGCGTGGGGAGGATCGAGAGGCCGTCGTAACGTGCCTTCCATCGGTCCGTCGTGGTGACGGAGGCCATGCCGGCCATGTCGAGGAAGGTGGGCAGCAGGTCATAGAAGGCAAAGGGGAAGTCGCTCTCGCTGCCCGCAGCGATGTGTCCGGGCCAGCGGACGATGAAGGGTATGCGGATGCCGCCCTCGTGGGTGCTGCGCTTGAGGCCACGGAACATGCCGTCGTGGTTGAAGTAGTCCGGGTCTGCCCCACCCTCCTCGTGAGGGCCGTTGTCGCTGGTGAAGATGACCACGGTGTTGTCGGCCAGCCCACGCTCGTCGAGCAGCTGCATGATCTCGCCCACCTGGGCATCCAGCCGCGTTATCATGGCGGCAAACTGGGCATGGGCCTCGGACGTGGCGTTATAGCGCGAGCCGCTGTCGCCGCGGTAGGTCCGCTCGGGGAGCAGCCGCCCACGGAAACGCTGCAGCAGCGAGTCGTCGGGCTGACGAAGCTCGGCGTGGGGCAGCGTGTAGGTCAGGAAACCGATGAATGGCTTCCCCTCCTCCTGCCTTGCCAGCCACTCCATGGCGCGCTGGTGGATCAGGTCGGCCGAGTACTGACGGCGGTTGTCGTAGTCGTCGCCATACATGTCGTGGCCGATATTCTGCTCCATCACCTCGCGCACCACGCCCTTGTCGCCACGCTGGCGGCTGTAGCGGTTCAGGAAATTTGGGTAATAGAGGTGAGCCTGATACTGGCAGATGTAGCCATAGAACTCGTCGATGCCCCGCTTGTCGGGTGTTGAGACGCTGCCCTCGTAGCCCCCCGCCCACTTGCCGAACAGCCCCGTGGTGTAGCCCACGGCACGCATCAGCTCGGGCAGTATGGCATGGGCGGTGTCGTAGGGCTCCTGGCCGCTGACGGCATAATCGACATTCCGTCCATACTCCACTCGCCCCGACCAGTGTTCGCGGTTGCCCCGCACATGGGTGTGGCCCGTGTGCTGCCCCGTCATCAGGCAAGCACGCGAGGGCGCCGACACGGGGCTGCCGGCATAGGCAGCCGTCATGCGCATGCCCTGTGCCGCCAGACGGTCGATGTTGGGCGTCACGAAATGCTGCTGGCCATAGCACGAGAGGTCGCCGTAGCCCATGTCGTCGCACATGATGTAAAGGATGTTGGGCCGCTGCTGCGCCATGGCTGCTGGCACACACGCGGCAGGCAGGGCTGCTGCAAGCGCAAAAGAGCTGGCACGTTCCGTCCACCGACGGGGAGAGGCTTTTTTCATGACAATGCTGAAATATCGTTTTAGACTGCAAACATATATAAAAGTTCTGAGAATATCATCCAGTCGGGACAAAAAACTTTTTCCGTTCAGTTTGGAAAAACGTCTTGGATTTTCCCCATCGTTTTCTTGACATGCCCAAGAATGCGACCGTGCGACCGTGCGACCGTGCGACCGAGTCACCACTCGCCAACTGTAGAGACGCGACATGCCACGTCTCCCCATCACCACTCGGGTAATCATTTTTTTCACTTCGAACTTCATATAATTTTGATAAGAATTACGAGTTAAGAATTCAAGTACTTTTTGCCGTACACTGCGAGCTTAAACATTCATCCGTTCAATGGCAACCGTTCACTAAAAGATTTCTTTTGCGCTGCAAAGTTACGGCAAGAATTTTAATTCACCAAACATTTTTCCAAATATTTTTCAAGAAATCTTCATTTTTTTTGAAAACGCCTTGTTTGTTGGATTTTTATTGTTCCGACTTAGTTTGGGGGCATCGAAAATGTCGCATTGTCGCATTGTCGCATTGTTGCATCGTCGCATTTTCCTCCTGCACATGCGCGAACTATATATGGAAAGGTAGAATGGTTTTATATATATTATATATTATATTTCTATTTTATATTTCCATATATATTATAAATCGCGCGCACGCCGGAGAGGTTGTGCGACAATGCGACAATGCGACAATGCGACGCTCTTTTCCCCGTGCAGAAAAGCCCTTCCCCGACAGAGAAATCCCCTTCCTACGCGTACGTCGGCCCGAATTTCTGCCAAACCGCCGCAGCAACTTCCACCCGAAAAAATGTCGCATCACCCCGTTTTTCGGTCTTCGTCGTCGCCAAAAAAGTCGCCTTTTCACCCCCAAAAAAACAAAATTGACGGTAAGAACACCCCCCAGTCGACGGATTTTAGGCCCTCTTTGACTACCAAAAAAAGCACTTTTTTTGGCGCGTAAAGCAACGTCAGAACCCCGATTTTTGCCCCGTTTTTGACACTCAAAACCGCAAAATCGCAAAAAAATGGTGCCGATTTTCCGTCGCCCCCCCCAGCCTCGGCATAAAAACAGTGTAGGAGTTTTCTTGCATCGAAACAGAAAAAACCTAAAAATCGGTTCGGGTGGGCGTCTAGAATGTAGGCGCAAAATAGTGCTCACATCGCCAGCGTCGCATGGTCGCACGGTCGCATTTTTCACTTGGCTAAACGAAAACGTTTTTCTTGTTCAAGACATCGGGGGGGGTGATACATTTAAAAATGTTAAAGTGACTCGGCATGCAGGAAAAAAACGGCAGGAATGACTACTTTTGCCTTTTGAAAAGAAAAGTATCCATTCATCGTTACATGAAAGTATTATTAATCAACGGCAGCCCCCGTAGAAAGGGCAACACCTTTGTGGCACTGAGCGAGGTGGCCAGCACACTGGAGAAACAGGGCATTAAGGCTGAGATTGTGCAGATTGGCGTGAAGCCCGTCAGGGGCTGCATCGCCTGTAACCAATGCAAGACGAAGGGGCTTGGCCGCTGCGTCTTCGACGACGACGTCTGCAACCGCATCGGTGAGATGCTTGACGACGCCGACGCGCTCATCATCGGCTCTCCGGTCTATTACGGACAGCCCAACGGCTCGGTGCTGTCGCTGATGCAACGGCTGTTCTACTCGGCTGGCGCCAAGGTGCAGAACAAGCCTGCCGCAGCGGTATGCGTATGCCGACGGGGTGGAGCCACCGCAGCGTTCCAGACACTGAACATGCCCTTCCAGATGATGAACATGCCCGTGGTGACTTCGCAGTACTGGAACATCGTCTATGGACGCGAGGAAGGACAGGCTGCGCTTGACGACGAGGGCATGCAGACCATGCGCACCCTGGCCAACAATATGGCGTGGCTGCTGAAAAAGATGCATGCCGACGGACATCCCGACTACCCCGAGCGCGAGCCCTGGACACCTATGCACTTCATCCGGTGAGGGTTTGTGGGGTTAAGAGTTTAAGGGTTTAAGAGTTTAAGAGTTTAAGGGTTTAAGAAATATGCATACAGACCAAGCTGTGCCTGACCTGGCAGCCTATATGAGCGGCAGCATCCGTCGCATCATGGCGCGTGCCTACAAGAACGTGCTTTCGAATCCGCGCGAAGCCAAGTTTGCTTACCGCATGCAGCAGACTTTCCAGAAGTCGGAGAAGCGTCGCAAAAGACTGCTGGAAACAGATGGGCTGGAGGTTCCACCGTTCCTCATCAGCAGCATCGCCACAACGTGCAACCTGCACTGCCGCGGCTGCTACGCCCGCTCGAACGGCATTGCTGCCGACAAGGACGAGGCCCGCAAGGAGACACTCAGCCCGGAGCAATGGCGCAACATTTTTACAGAAGCCGCCTCGCTGGGCATCAACTTTTCGCTGCTGGCTGGCGGCGAACCGATGATGCGGCGCGACATCCTTGAGGCCGTTGCCGACGTGAAGGACATGATTTTCCCCATCTTCACCAACGGCACGCTCATCGGCCCTGCGTACATGACGTTCCTGCGTCAGCACCTCAACATGGTTCCCATCATCAGCATCGAGGGCACGGCCATCGGCACCGACGAACGACGCGGTCAAGGGGTATTCCGACGTGCCGTGCAATCGATGGAGATGCTTCGCGATGAGGACCTTTTCTTCGGCACCAGCATCACGGTCACCACGGAGAACTATCGCCTCGTCACTTCGACAGACTTCATCGACACCCTGCGTAGCTACGGCTGTAAAATCGTCTTCTACGTCGAGTACGTCCCCACCGAACCGGGCACGGAGCATCTGGCCTTCAGCGACGAGCACGTGGCAGAGATGGAACAGCTGCTCGACGAGCGACGGGGTGAATATGCCGACAACATCATCTTCCTCTCCTTCCCTGGCGACGAGAAGGCCCTCGGCGGCTGTCTGGCCTCGGGACGCGGTTTCTTCCACATCGGTCCCGACGGTTCGGCCGAGCCCTGCCCCTTCTCTCCCTTCAGCGACAGCAACGTGGCCCAGATGGGGGTGCGCCAGGCGCTGCAATCGCCCCTCTTCCGCAAGATCCGCGCCGCACGCGCCCTGGGCTGGGAGCACACCGGAGGCTGCACACTCTTCGAACACCGGGAAGAGATAGAGCAGATGGTCTGATCCCCCCCATGAAAGATGTGAACGTCCTGTATAGCCCAGGGCAACGCCCTAGGTATATTCGAGCACACATCATCCCACGCCGCTTTTGACCGTTTGACCCAGGGCGTTGCCCTGGGCTATGTGCTCTATGCCCCTCCGGGGCGCTCCTCCCAATCGAATTTCATATTTGAGAAAAAAACAAGTGCAAGGCATTTTTTCTTAACTCTTAACTCTTAATTCTTAACTAATTCAAGCTCTTAACTAAACGAAGTAGGGACGTCACACGATGTGACGTCCCTACTTCGTTGTCCTGGGGGAACTTCTTAGGCCTGCTTGGCCTTCTCGACGATAGCCTTGAAGGCTTCGGGGCTGTTCATGGCGAGGTCGGCGAGCACCTTGCGGTTGATCTCGATACCAGCCTTGCGGAGCAGACCCATCAGCTGGGAGTACGACAGACCCTCCATGCGAGCGGCAGCGTTGATACGCTGAATCCAAAGGGCACGGAAGTTGCGCTTCTTGTTCTTACGGTCGCGGTAGGCATAGGTAAGACCCTTCTCCCAAGTGTTTTTGGCGACGGTCCAGACGTTGCGGCGGGCGCCAAAGTAACCTCTGGTCAGACCCAGAATTTTCTTTCTCTTTGCTCTTGAAGCAACATGATTTACTGATCTTGGCATAGTTTTGTAACTTTTTTGTGAATGTCAGCGCCTGTTAAGGTCTCTCTTGTTGTTTTTGGCTGACAGTTCGATGAATAACTTTGTTTGGTAAAAATCTCTCTCGTTTCGTACGTTTACTTCATGGCCAGAAGTTCGCGAACCTGGCTGCGGTTGGCCTTCTCGAGGATGGCAAACTTGTCGAGGTTACGTTTACGCTTCTTCGTCTTCTTGGTCAGAATGTGGCTGTGGTAAGCGTGCTTACGCTTGATTTTACCCGTTCCGGTAAGAGCGAATCTTTTTTTAGAACCGGAGTTCGTCTTTACTTTTGGCATGTTTTTAATTGTTTAATGGGTTATTATTAAAGGCTCCTCGACGCACTATACCAGAGGCGCAGGGGCCCGTTTTTTTACTATTTGACTATTTACTATTAACTTTTTTGGTGCAGATAAGATAGCAATTTAGGCCATTTACGACTGGGGGTTGGCGTCGTTGTCCTCGTCAGCTGCCTTCGGCTTGGCAGGAGCTGCGGGCTGCGGCTTCTTGCCGGCACCCTTCTTGGGGCTGATAAACATGGTCATGCGCTTTCCTTCGAGGATAGGCATCTGGGTGACGGTGCCGTAGTCTTCCAAGTCCTGTGCGAAACGGAGAAGGAGAACCTCGCCCTGTTCCTTATATAATATAGAGCGGCCGCGGAAGAAGACGTATGCCTTCACTTTGTCGCCATCGGACAGGAACCCTTGCGCATGCTTGAGCTTGAAGTTGTAGTCGTGGTCGTCCGTCTGGGGACCGAAACGAATCTCCTTCACGTCGATACGTGTCTGCTTGGCCTTCTGCTCCTTGGCTTTCTTCTTCTGCTGATAGAGGAACTTTGAGTAGTCGATGATGCGACAAACAGGGGGATTAACGTTGGGGCTGATTTCGACGACGTCTTCGTCACGTCCCTCGGCAATGCGTAGGGCAACGTCAAGAGATACGACACGCGATTCAATGCCCTCGCCCACGATTCTCACTTCCCTCGCACGTATCTGTTCGTTGATACGGTACTGGTCTTTTTGGTTGTCACCTTTCATTCAGTGTTGACTTGTTTTGCTATGTTTTAACTACTGTTTTTCGGACTACTATTTGTTTCTTTTTCAAAAGCGGCCGCAAAGATAGTGCAAACCGAGAGATAAAACAAGAAAAATTATATTTTTTTTGGTTTATCCGAGGTGCAGCCGTTTGGACTAACACATATAACGCAAACTGTTACCGTTTGGTTACCACTGGCTGATCTGCTCGCTGACCTGCTTTGCGATGATGTCGGCAAAGTCGGCTACGGTCATGCTGCCCATGTCGCCATTACCACCCTGACGGCGGACGGAGACGAGACCTTCGGCAGCCTCTTTCTCGCCGACGATGAGCATGTAGGGGATGTGCTTTACTTCGGTGTCGCGGATCTTGCGTCCGATCTTCTCGCTGCGGTCGTCGATGATGGCACGTACATCCTGACGCTCAAGCTCTGCCTGCACCTGCTGGGCATAGGGGATGAACTTGTCGCTGATGGGCAGTATGGCCACCTGGTCGGGAATAAGCCAGAGGGGGAACTTGCCGCCGGTGTGCTCGATGAGCACAGCCACGAAGCGTTCCATCGAGCCGAAGGGAGCACGGTGGATCATGACGGGACGATGGCGCTCGCCGTCGCTGCCGACATACTCCAGCTGGAAGCGCTCGGGCAGGTTGTAGTCCACCTGGATGGTGCCCAGCTGCCAGCGGCGACCGATGGCATCCTTGACCATGAAGTCGAGCTTGGGACCGTAGAAGGCAGCTTCGCCATACTCGACGCGGGCCTTCATGCCCTTTTCGTTGCAGGCGTCGATGATGTTCTGCTCAGCCGTCTGCCAGAGCTCGTCGCTGCCCACGTACTTCTCGTGGTCGTTGGGGTCGCGGAGAGAGATCTGCGCCTCGAAGTTGTCGAAGTTCAGGGCCTTGAAGATGATTTCGATGATGTCCATAACGCGACAGAACTCCTCCTTTACCTGGTCGGGGCGGCAGAAGATGTGGGCATCGTCCTGGGTGAACGAACGTACGCGTGTCAGTCCGTGCAGCTCGCCGCTCTGCTCGTAGCGATAGACGGTGCCGAACTCGGCCAGACGCAGAGGCAGCTCCTTGTACGAGCGGGGCTGGTTCTTGAAAATCATGCAGTGGTGGGGGCAGTTCATCGGCTTCAGCAGATAGACCTCGCCCTCCTCGGGGGTGGTGATGGGCTGGAACGAGTCCTTGCCATAGTGGTCCCAGTGGCCGCTGGTGACGTAGAGGTTCTTGTTGCCGATGTGAGGAGTGATGACCTGCTGGTAGCCGAAGCGCTTCTGTATGCGCGAAAGGGCATCCTGGAGGCGCAGACGCAGGGCCGTGCCCTTCGGGAGCCAGATGGGCAGGCCTTTGCCCACCATGTCAGAGAACATGAAGAGCTCCATCTCCTTACCGATCTTGCGGTGGTCGCGCTTCTTGGCCTCTTCAAGCAGGACGAGGTACTCGTCGAGCATTTTTTTCTTGGGGAAGGTGATGCCGTAGATACGGGTCATCATCTTGCGGTGCTCGTCGCCGCGCCAGTATGCACCGGCCACGCTGAGCAGCTTGATGGCCTTGATGGGAGCGGTCGTCATGAGGTGCGGGCCACGGCAGAGGTCGGTGAAGGCGCCCTGGGTGTAGGTGGTGATGGTGCCGTCCTCGAGGTCGCTGATGAGCTCGCACTTGTACGTCTCGCCCCTGTCGCCGAATGCCTTGAGGGCATCCGTCTTACTGATTTCACGCCGCACGAGGGGCTCACCCTTGTGTGCCAGCTCTTCCATTTTCTTCTCGATGGCGGGCAGGTCGCTCTCCTTGATGGTGACACCCTCGCCAGGGTCAACGTCGTAGTAGAAACCGTTTTCGATAGCCGGACCGATGCCGAACTGAATGTTCGGATAGAGCTCCTGCAGGGCTTCGGCCAACAGGTGGGCCGAAGTGTGCCAGTACGAATGCTTGGCCTCCTCATCCTCCCACTTGTGGAGCTTGATTGTGGCATCGGTAGTGATGGGGCGGTTGAGCTCAACGATTTCTCCATTAACACTGCATGCCAGCACTTCCTGTGCCAGACGCTGACTAAGGCTCTCGGCAATCTCAAGGCCCGTCACACCCTCGCGGTACTCTCTGACCGAACCATCGGGAAAAGTAATTTTTATCATATTCTAATACTTTAATTTCGAAAATTGGCCGCAAAGTTAGTGCAAACAGAGCGGAAAAGCAAGAAAAAGACCTTTTTTTTGATTCTCTGCAAAAAATACGTCCTACCCTAACAACTCGCCCCGGAGGAACAATTTTTGGAGCAGCGAGAGCAAATTGAGAGTCGCGACGGACAAAGACAACGTCAAAATTGCAAATAAATTTGGTTTTTCGCTCGGCTCACCCTATCTTTAATCCTCCTTCAGAGGCTTTTAGATAGGGGTCGCCTCGGAACGGACGGAGCAGCGAGCGCAAAGCAAACTTGTTTGCTCTGCCGAGTCGCGACGGACGAAAACGCAGTTAAAAACTCAAATAAATTTGGTTTTTCGCTCGGCTCACCCTATCTTTGCAGGACGAAATCGTAAAATGATGTAATATGAAATCAAAGAAACTGTCAATAATCATGGCATTAACAGCTTTTGCAGCCATTGGCCTCAGCAGCTGCCAAACAGGAAAGAACACGTCGGACGAGGCTCCCTTCATCGGCCGTAGCAACATCACCATCGAGGGCCGCCGCCTGACGCCCGAGGCCCTGTGGGCCATGGGACGCATCGGCAGCATGGCTCCCTCGCCCGACGGACAGCGCGTGGCCTATACCGTCAGCTACTACAGCGTGCCCCTCAACAAAAGCCACCGCGTCATCTACATCATGAATGCCGACGGCACGGGCAACACCCTGCTCACCACCTCGGCCACCTCCGAGGGCGACGTCTGCTGGATGAAGAACGGCAAGAAGCTTGCCTTCCTGGCCCAGGGCGACGACGGCACCAACCAGCTCTGGGAGATGAACCCCGACGGCACAGCACGGCGCCAGCTCAGCCACACCGGCAAGGACCTCGAGGGATTCCTCCTCTCGCCCGACGAAAGCCAGGTGCTGCTCGTCATGACCGTGAAGAACGGCCCGCGCGTAGCCGACAAATATCCCGACCTGGCCAAGAGCACCGGACGCATCATCACCGACCTGATGTACAAGCACTGGGACGAGTGGGTGGACGAAATCCCCCACCCCTTTGTGGCCAGCTTCGACGGCCAGAGCGTCGGCGAGCCCAAGGACCTGCTTGAGGGCACCCTCTTCGAAAGCCCCCTGCGCCCCTTCGGCGGCATGGAACAGTTTACATGGAGCCCCGACGGCAAGACAGTGGCCTACACCTGCCGCAAGAAAACCGGCATGGAGTATGCCCGAAGCACCGACAGCGACATATACCTTTATAATATAGCCAACGGCAGCGTAGTCAACATCTGCAAGGAGTGCGGCGCCAACAAGAACATGGGCTACGACACCAACCCCGCCTACAGTCCCGACGGCAGCCGCATCGCCTGGCTCAGCATGGAGCACGACGGCTACGAGAGCGACCAGAACCGCCTCTTCGTCATGGACATCGCCACCGGCGCCAAGGTGTTCCTGAGCAAGGACTTCGAGAGCAACGTCGATGAGTTCGTCTGGGCTCCCAACGGCGAGAGCCTCTACTTCGCCGGCGTATGGCACGGCGAGACCCACATCTACCGCCTTGACCTCGAGGGCAAGGTGGAACGCCTCACCCAGGGTCAGTATGACTTCGGCGGCATCAGCCTCATGGGCGACAAGATGCTCTGCAAGCGCCACTCGTTCCTTGAGGGCGACGAGATTTACGCCTTCCCCTTAAACAATCCCCAGCAGATAGCCCAGCTCACCACCGAGAACAAGCACATCTACGACCAGATCGACCGCGCCACCTGCGAGCCGCGCTGGGTGAAGACCACCGACGGCAAGCAGATGCTCGTCTGGGTTATCTACCCGCCCAAGTTCGACCCCAACAAGAAATACCCCACCCTGCTCTTCTGCGAGGGCGGTCCGCAGAGCCCTGTCAGCCAGTTCTGGAGCTACCGCTGGAACATGTCCATCATGGCCGCCAACGACTACATCATTGTCGCGCCTAACCGCCGCGGCCTGCCCGGCTTCGGCAACGAGTGGAATGAGGAAATCAGCGGCGACTATGGCGGCCAGTGCATGAAGGACCTCCTCACGGCCATCGACGAGCTGAGCAAAGAGCCCTACATCGACGCCGACCGCCTGGGCTGCGTCGGCGCCTCGTTCGGCGGCTACAGCGTCTATTGGCTGGCCGGACACCACGACGGACGCTTCAAGGCCTTCATCGCCCACGACGGCATCTTCAACCTCGAGATGCAATACCTCGAGACCGAGGAGCTATGGTTCACCGACTGGGACCTCGGAGGCCCGTACTGGGAGAAGAACGCCAAGACAGCCCACAGCTATGCCAACTCGCCCCACCTCTTCATCGAGAAGTGGGACACGCCCATCCTCTGCATCCACAGCGAGCGCGACTACCGCATCCTCGCCAGCCAGGCCATGAGCGCCTTCAATGCCGCCATCCTCCGCGGTGTCCCCGCCGAACTACTCCTCTACCCCGACGAGAACCACTGGGTGCTCAAGCCCCAGAACGGCGTACTCTGGCAGCGCACCTACTTCGAATGGCTTGACAAATGGCTGAAAAACTGATTTCCGACAATAGGGGCTCTCGTTGGGCTGTGCTGCTCATCGTCTCGCTGACGATGCTGTTCGGCTACTTCCTCAACGACGCGATGGCCCCGCTGATGACAGCCCTCCAGAGCCAGTACGGCTGGACGGCAGGCGACTACGGCTTCTTCAACTCGTCGTACAGCTGGCTGAACGTCTTCTGCCTGATGCTCATCTTCGGCGGCATCATCCTCGACAAGATGGGCCCGCGCTTCACCGGCACCATCGCCTGCGCGCTGATGGTCGTCGGCGCATTCGTCAAGTACATCGCCGTGCAGTATGTCCCCAGCCCGGCCGCCGACCCGGGACACCTGGTGTTCCTCGGCCATCACCGCCAGGTGGTCATAGCCTGCATCGGCTTTGCCGTCTTTGCCATGGGCTACGAGATGTGCGGCATCACCGTCAGCAAGGTCATCGCCAAGTGGTTCACGGGCCACGAGATGGCCCTGGCCATGGGCGTGCAGGTAGCGCTGTGCCGCGTGGGCTCGTTTGCCGCCATGTTCTTCAGCCCGATGATAGCCAAGCGCTGGCAGATGTCGTCGCCCCTGCTGCTATCGTGCGTCCTGCTCTGCGTCGCCCTGCTCGCCTACCTCGTCTTCAACGTCATGGACAAGAAGCTCGATGCCCAGGTAGCGGCCATGCGCAGCCAAATAGGAAATAGCAAATCGTCAAATAGTAAAGCAGACGACGATGGCTTCAAGCTGTCCGACCTGAAGGCCATCCTCACCTCGCGCAGCTTCTGGCTCATCGCCCTGTTCTGCCTCATCTTCTACTCGTCCGTCAAGCCCTTCAACAAGTTCTCCACCAGCCTGATGCTGAACAAATACGGCTTCACGGACGACTCGGCTTTCGTCAACTTCGTGCCGTCGCTGCTCCATCTGTGCAGCCTGTGCCTGACGCCGCTCTTCGGCTGGCTCTACGACAAGCGTGGCCACGGCACGCGCTTCCTCATCATCGGCTGCTGCATCCTCATCGCCGACATGCTGCTCTTCGCGCTCCCCATCCTGCCGACGCAGGGCTTCGCCATCGTGCTTATGGTGGTGCTGGGCGTAGCCTATTCGATGGTGCCCGCCGTCTTCTGGCCCATCATCCCCAAGGTCATCCCCCATCGCAGGCTCGGCACCGGCTACAGCGTCATCTTCTGGATTCAGAACATAGGCCTCAGCTACGTCCCCCTGCTCATCGGCATTGTCCTCGACCGCTGGTGTATCACCGGCACCTCGCCCAGCGGAGCCCCCACGTACAACTACACGCTGCCCATGTGCATCTTCGCCACGCTTGCCCTCGTGTCCGTCCTCATCGCCACCCTCATCCGCAAGGACGACCGCCGCAACCACTACGGCATCGAAGAGCCCAACATTAAATAAGGTAGAAAAGCAATAAAGGAACCGAATTGTAAAGCGCAAATAGTAAATCGTAAAAAGCCAAATTGTAGATAGTCCCATTTGCAAATAGTAAATCGTAAATAGTCAAATCGTAAATAACAAAAAGATGTCAGAAATCATTTCGAATGTTCAGCAGAAGCTGAATGACAAAGCGTGGGCCCGCTGGACAGCCCTCATCCTCATCGCCCTGATGATGTTCTTCGGCTACATGTTCGTCGACGTCATGTCGCCCCTTCAGGCACTTGTTGAATCGCAGAAAGGCTGGTCGCCCAGTGTCTTCGGCACGTACGCCAGCGCCGAGTACATCCTGAACGTCTGCGGCTTCCTCATCCTTGCCGGCATCATCCTCGACAAGATGGGCATCCGCTTCACAGGCGTGCTCTCCGCCTCGATGATGTTCGTCGGCGCCGCCATCAAGTTCTACGCCGTCAGCGACTGGTTTGCCGGCAGCGGCTTCGAGACGTGGCTCAACAGCTGGTGGACGGCCATGCCCGGCAGCGCCAAGCTAGCTGCCCTCGGCTTCATGATCTTCGGCTGCGGCTGCGAGATGGCCGGCACCACCGTCAGCAAAGCCATTGCAAAGTGGTTCAAGGGCAAGGAGATGGCTTTGGCTATGGGCATCGAGATGGCCATAGCCCGCGTGGGCGTCTTCGCCATCTTCTCCATCAGCCCCGTCATCGCCGCCAAGATGGGCTCTGTGGCTGCACCCGTCGGCTTCTGCACCGTCCTGCTCCTCATCGGCCTCATCAACTTCATCATCTTCACCTTCATGGACAAGCAGCTCGACAGCCAGCTCGTCGCCGCCGGCGAGAAAACGCTCGAGAGCGACCCCGACGAAGAGTTCAAGGTCAAGGACCTCGGCAAGATTTTCGGCTCGCTCAATTTTTGGGTCGTAGCCCTGCTGTGCGTGCTCTACTACAGCGCCATCTTCCCCTTCCAGCGCTACGGCGCCAACATGCTCCAGTGCAACCTCAACGGTATCACGCCCGAGGCTGCAGCCAACATCTTCCGTTGGTTCCCCATCGGCGCGGCAGCCATCACGCCCTTCCTCGGCTCGTTCCTCGACCATAAGGGCAAGGGTGCCACCATGCTGATCTGGGGTGCCGTGCTGCTCATCGTCTGCCACCTGGTGTTCGCCTTTGTGCTTCCCGCCACCCACAGCAAGCTCATCGCCTACGCCACCATCGTCGTGCTCGGCATCAGCTTCTCGCTCGTCCCTGCCGCCCTGTGGCCCTCCGTGCCCAAGATTATCGACGAAAAGGTGCTCGGCTCGGCCTACTGCCTTATCTTCTGGGTGCAGAACATAGGCCTCTGCCTCGTCCCCGCCCTCATCGGCAGCGTGCTCGCCAGCAGCAACGCCAACAACCCCGCCGTCATCGCCGCCAAGGCATCAGGTGCCGACTTCATCCCCTACAACTACACCGTGCCCCTCGTCATCTTCGCCTGCTTCGGCGTCGCCGCCTTCCTCATCGCCCTTTACCTGAAGGCCCTCGACAAGAAGCGCCACCTCGGCCTCGAAGAACCCAACATCAAGAAGTAATGCCGACACGTCATTCCAACCATTGTATTATATCATTCAAGAAAGCCCTGTTTGGGGCTTTCTTGTTGATAGCTGTCACCATGCAGGCAACCGAGCCGTTCACGAAGATCACCGTAGCGTCGTGGAACATCGGCCACTTTGCGCTGGGCAAGGCCGCCGACAGCCGCATCGCCCTCGACGATGCGCCGGACAAAGCCCTCGCCTACCGCCGTTTCATCGACGCCGTCGGTGCCGACATCATGGCCGTCGTCGAGTACAGTCCCGAGTTCGTCCGCGATGACGACGGGCAGATGCTCCTCCCCGCCCGCGACGAAGTCTTTGCCGGCTACACCAACGCCATCGTCGGTCCCAAGTGGGACTACAACGGCAACGCCATCTTCTCCGGGGGCGGCTTCCCCCTGAGTGTGGGCGAGACGACGCGCTTCGCCAAGGCCACACAGCCCCGCTACTACCTCGCGACCGACATCGTCATCGGCGGCGAAACCGTGAAGTTCGTCTCCACCCACCTCGATTGGAACCAGGGCGAACATGGCGCAGAATATCGCGCGACCCAGATTAAGGAAATCATCGAGGCCTTCGACGCCTATCCCTACGTCATCCTCTGCGCCGACTGGAACGTCGGCAATACCGCCGAATACGATGCCTTCCTCCACGCCGGCTACCGCATGGCCAACCACGGCACGGTGGGCGACCTCCTCACCTACCCCGCTGGTGATAACCCCCGTTCGGCGCTCGACAACATCATCGTCAAGGGATTCATCCCCAGCCGCGTCCGCGTCCTGAACGAGCCCACCCTAAGCGACCATTGCCTCATCGCCACCGACCTCACCATGATACATTAAGGATAAGAAAACCATCTCTATTCAGGGGCGTTCGTACTGCTTGTGATTGCTTTTCCTGTTGCATCTCTTCTTTCCAATTCCAAGCGCTTGCTTTCCAAATTCCAGGCAGTTGGAACTGCAAAGGCAAGCGCTTGGAATTCCTTTTTTCTCCTACAATTTTTCGACTTACTTTTCAGATTATCCTATTTATACGTCGCTTTTTTCCGTGTTTCTCCATTTTTTTCTAGGGCGTGCGGAGCGCCTTAATGGGAAAATAATGGAAAAATGAAGTTTTTTTTCGCTTGTAAAAATTGATTGTTGAGGTCTGAAATAAGAGGTTAGAAGTAAGAGGTAAGAGGACTTGTTCGTTAAACGTTAAACCTTAAACGTTAAACCAAAATCATAGGACGTGTTCGTTAAACGTTAAACCTTAAACGTTAAACCAAAATCAAACGTATTTAGGGGTGGTTTTTGGAAGGTTTATCAACTTTCTTCAAAAAAAATATTTATTTCTTTTTAGACCAAAGATTTGCATTATCGCTCACATTCCTGTATCTTTGTCCAAATAAATATTCGCATACGATGGTTACCCGATCAAAGTTTATTACATGCGCTCTTCTGCTCCTCGCCTTGTCGGGATGCACGTTCATTGACAATCCCCACACCCCGAAGGGTTATGTGCATCATTGCATCCGCATCATGGACAAGAAAGGGCTCTACGCCGAAGGGAAAGAGTGGGAAAACGCCAAGAATCACGCCCTGCAGCAAGCAAAGGAAATTGCCAGTCTGGACGAAGCACACGAGATTGTCACAGAGGCTCTTCATGTCTGCGGAGGCAAGCATTCCGCGTTACGTCCCCCTTTGAATGAATCCAATTCCCTAAAGGAAAAGACTCCGCATGCGCTCTTCCGTGAGGACAGCATCCTCTACCTCAGCGTCCCTGCCCACATGGGCATCAGCGTCAACGACACCCTCTACACCTTCACCCTTTACGACGCCATCTGTCGGCACACGAACGCCAAGGGCTACGTCATCGACCTTCGTGGGAATGTGGGCGGTAACATGTATCCCATGCTGGCAGGCTTGTCACCCCTCATCCCCGAAGGGATATGCCTCAAGTTCCAGAAAAAGCAGCACGCCATGCCCGTCACCACCGAATACATCCGCAAGACAGAGATTGGCAACCATCGTCCTGCCCTAAGCGAAAGTCTCCTGGGGCGGATTGAGGGACTACCCATCGCTCTTCTCACCGACACCCTCACAGCCAGTTCGGGCGAAGCTACGCTACTTGCCTTCCGAGGGCTTGACAATACAAAGACCTTCGGTTGCCTCACGGCAGGCTATGCCAGCGCCAACATCCCCTACCCTCTTCCCGATGGCTACACCCTCGTGCTGACGGTCAGCCAAGATGTCGCCCGCACAGGAGAAGTATTCTGCGACGACCCCATCAAACCCGACGTCGAAACCGAAGCCCCCCTCGAGTCCGCATTGCTGTGGATAAAGGGTCTATAGCCATTATAACTATTCAGGGGCGTTCGTACTGCTTGTCAATATAGCGGCAAACGGCATCGCAGCTTTCGTGGACGGCAAGGAAGAAGAGAAAGGCAACAAGCAGTAAGGTAATGAGGTCAGAAGCAGGTGGAAGGGTCAAACTGCTAAAGGTACGCAGTACAATTTTCAGCGCCGTGTATAGCGTATTACGGAAATAGAAAATAAGCCCGAAAAACACCCCCCAGATGAGAATAAAGAACAAGACAAGCCGCAGACGCAGACGGGCATATCCGTGAGGAAGGCGACGAAGAGTGTCGTTTACAAAAGCGTCATCGGAAGCAGGTTCAAAGAGCGTTTCCAGGCGTTGGCGGAGGCGAAGGTCGTCATTAGTCATAGTCAAGAAGGTTTTTCAAGTGGTTACGACCTCGTGAGAGGTGCGATTTGATGGTTCCAACAGGCCAGCCGGTGACGCGATGTATCTCGCGTAGGCTGAGTTCCTGCAGGTAGAAGAGGGCGATGCACGTGCGCTCAGCCTCAGGAAGGCGGGCAACGGCAAGACGGAGCTGGTCGGCTTCCAGCGTATCGGAACCTTGACGGCTGTCAAGATGGAGAGTAGCTTCAGCTTCGATGCGGACGGCTGGATCGTCAAGCGAAAGGACATCATGATGGCGCGCCCGCCAGTTGAGCCACGTGTTGTGAGCGATGCGGTAGAGCCAGGTACCGAAGCCACTCAGGGCATGAAATGAACCGATGTTCTGCCAAGCATGGATGAACGTCTCCTGCGCCAGATCGTCCGCTAGCGCCTCGTTGCCGTTCGTTTCGATAAGGAAGTACCGGCGTACAGGCCGCTGGTACTTCCGCATTAGACGGGCGAAGGCACGCTGGTCGTCCAGCAGCACCACGCGCGAAATCAAAACGAGGTCAGCCTCCACTTCCGTAAAATGGATGAAGAATGTGGAGAGGCAGGTGGCCGTCTTTTTTTTTCAGAAAGCACGCAGAGGCGACCAACCCGTCTGCTCCACATCAGATTCTTAGTTTTCCGTTGATTTCTTCTCTTTTCTTCGTTTTATGTTATTGAGGGCGGCAATGGCGACAAGGCTCAGCAAGCCGTATCCCGTCAGGATGCAGCCGACAAAGGGAACGAACTCGTATGTGGCGCGATTGAAAAGATGGTAGGCTATCAGCCCGAGCCCCACGCCCAGCATGGAGGCGCTGGTGATGACACGTCCCTTGTCCGACTTCTGCTGCGGCGTCAAAGCACGGAGCATCTCGGCCGTGTCGGCATTGGCGGAGGTGAAAACGCCGCTATCAATCATTTTGTGAATAATCTCGTTCCGCTCCTTGTCGCGCCGACGGACGACCTTCAGAATCATTGCGAGCACAATCAGCGCCATGGCAAATACCACCACCATGGCAATAGGAGCGCCAAGGGTTTCTATCATCTCCCTCCTCTGCTCGTAGTCGGCATCGTAGTTGTTTTCCACCACATCAACTGCCCTTAGGAAGGCATCGTATTTCAGGGAGTCGGGCAACTGTTGAATGGTTCGTTGCAGAGAATGGGGCAGTTGGAGTTCATCGGCATGCAACACCGCCTGCGGCATCAGCAGCAGGACTGTCAAGAGAAGAATTTGATAAATCTTTTTCATACTTTCTATGGTTTTAATGAGTTAATGGTTCTGTTTTTTGAGAATTCTCTGTCCATTAGACAAGACAAAAACGGAAAAGGTTGCAAAAACTTCGTGTTTTTTAGGGTTCATTATTGTTTTATGAGTACCCGTTCAGGCGGATTTGTCTTTTCCCGAAAAAAATAGACGCTGTTATTGCGGGCTTACACGTAGTTTTCTCGAACACGGATTAAACAGATTGAACGGATATTCCAACTTACTTGCATCTTTTTTATTCCTTAATAGCTACAGTACTGCCGATTAAGCTTTTTAATTTGTTTGGCTTTAAGTTCTTCCTTTCCAAAATTCGGATTTATCCGTAAAATTTACGAATAAGTACTTATCCTATAGAGCCAGTTCCGAAAATGCGTCGATGTAGATTGGTGTAGTAAGGTGTAGTTATTTTTGCCTTCTACATCGCGTAAGCATCTTCTAATCAGCGCGCAGGGTCGGTTGGTGTAGTAGTGTAGTAGTTTTTCATGATTTTTTCGGAAAAGACGTTTGTTTGCCCCAGACCTTTTCCGGGAATCAAACGTTGTTTATAAACAGCGCCCCTGTTTATATAAACGCCGCCCCTGTTTATAAATGAAGTACTACGCCAAGAAAAGCTTCCCCCTTTCTGCAAAAAGAAAGGGGTCGTCCGCAGACGCCCCCCCTTATGTTTGTTGAACAGGAACAACCCGCTATTAATAGCCATCGTAATTCACGATGCAAAGTTAAGATGAAAAGGGTGCGCCTCTCACGAGGAACACCCTGAATTGATTAACAAAATAAAAGTATGTGAGATGAAAAAAAGAGCCGGCATGAGATGCCGGCACATGGGGGAATCAGTTCTCCAGAGGAACTTCCTCAGCGGGAGCAGCGGGAGCCTCAGCGTCGGTGGCGGGAGCGTCGAAGCCGGGGACGGTCTGCGCATTGGTGGCGCTTTCGTTGATGGCGCGCTCCATGACGGCGCTGCCCTGCGAAGAAACATGGTGCGGCAGAGCGTATGCTGCCACAATGCTAAGGACAACCATAATGCCGGCAAGCACCCACGTGGTCTTCTCCAGGAAGTCGGTGGTCTTGCGAACACCCATAATCTGGTTTGAAGATGCAAATGCGGAAGCTAAGCCACCACCCTTCGAGTTCTGAATAAGAACGATTACACACATCAGTATCGATACGATAACGATCAGAATAACACTAACTAAGTACATTTTTACTTATCTTTTTTTAATTGATTATTTCGGACTAATTTCTCTAGAAATCGAATTTGGTCTGCAAAGTAAATGCTTTTTTCTGGAAAATTCAAATAAAGCGACCGAATAATTGCAAGTGCACGGTCATATTTTTTTTGCTTGATGTAAATGCGGGCGAGTGTTTCGGTCAAAAACTCGGGTTGGAGGAGGTCTTCGGGGGCTTCGTCCGAGGGTTGCCGGGAAGAGCCTACATCCATCCCCTCCTGAAGGGGAGCCTCCCCCGTCCCCTCCTGAAGGAGGGGGGACTGATCACCTCCGATGGTCGTTCCTCCTTCAGGAGGGGTGAGGTGGAGGCTTTCATCGTCCGCCGTAGTCCAGCCAAGCGTGGCGAGATAATCCATTGCCACGGGTGTGTCGGGGATAAGGGTGGCGGGCTGGTCGGGAAGAGATTCGAGGAAAGCGTCTATCAACGCCATAGAGGCTTTCGCGGCATCCGCCTGCTGGGAAGAGCTTGTCTCCATCCCCTGGGAAGGGTTAGGGGTGAGGGGTGAGGGGTGAGAGTTGTTTGCTGTGCCAGCGTTGACCCTAACCTCTATCCCCTCACCACTAACCCCTGTAGGCAGGGGGAGGCCTTCGTTTACTATCTGCCAGAGGGCGCGGCGGTCGCGGATGTAGAAGACGCTGCGCTGGAGCTCGGTCGTGAAGTCGGGGTCGTGGAGCAGATAGAGGTTGCTGAGCATCAGCAGGCGGGCGGCCTGATAATAGGGGTAGCGGGCAACGACCGTACGAAGCTGATAGAGGCTATCGCTGTTCATCCGTTCGGGATGACCGGTGAGATGGTGTATCAGTTCTTCGTTCATAAAAATATTTACTATTTGGCTGCGCATGGACGCCGGACTTGCTCGTTAAACATTAAACGTTAAACGTTAAACGAAATTTACCAGTTGGCCACGGTGGCGTTGAAGATTTGCTCCACAATCTCGTTAATCATTTGCTGCACCAATTCTTCCTGAACGTCGTTGAGCTGCTGGGTGGCATCGAACTCGCGCGTGGCGGAGAACGACTTCTCGAAATCCTCTGTGTGGTTAGTGGTGTTTTCGTAGGTCACCTTCACCGTCATCTTCAGTTGCATCATGGCGGAATAGCCGTCGGACGACACGGACTTGTTCAGCTGGTCGTAGCTCGAAATTTCGCCCTTGAGGATGAGGTCACCATTACGGGACACCTGCTTCAGCTTCGTCTGGCGGGCATAGATGTCGGTGAGCGACAGGTTGAACATGCTCTCCATCGGTCCCCACTGGAAGAGGGCGCGGTTGGCAAAGTTCTCGATGGTGATGGACTTCACCTCGTTGTAGTTGATGGAGGCGCCGTTGAAGCGGTATTGTATGGTACACGACGCGAGCAGCAGCGCCAGGGCTGCCACGAGGAGGCGGCATGGCGTGGCCACAGAGCGGGCGACGGGTTTACGGACGTGCTGCGGGGTCATGGCGTCATTCGTCATCGAGGTGCAACAACTTTATTTTCCGATAGAGTGTACGCTCGGAGATGCCGAGGTCGCGGGCGGCATCCTTGCGCCGGCCACGATGGCGTTCAAGAGCCTTGCGGATGAGCTCGCGCTCGCCGTCCTGAATGGAGAGCGTCTCCTCGACGGTCTCAGCCTCGTCGCCTCCGATGGCGGAGTGCTGCACGGCCGAGGCGTGGTGCAGGCGGCTGCCGTAGTACGTCTGGCGGGGGGATGAGCTGGAGATGTCGATGGTGTTGGCGGCTTTCGCCTCGGGGGTATAGTCGGCGGGGGGAAGGTCGGCTGAGTTGTTCTGCATCAGCGACTTGAGCTGTTCGCGCAAATCGGTCACATCGCGGCGAAGGTCGAAGAGTATCTGATAGAGTATTTGACGCTCGTTGGCGAACGAGCTGTCACGGACTTCGTCGTCGAGGCCGAAGGTCACGGGCAGGTTCCGGGCGACGGGAGGCAGATAGTCGCCCAGCGCCTCGGCCGTAATCTCGCGCTGCTCGGAGAGCAGGGAAATCTGCTCGGTGATGTTCTTCAGCTGGCGTACGTTGCCGGGCCAGGGATAAGCCAGCAGCTTCTCCTTCGCCTCCTCGGTCAGGCGAATGCCGGGGATGGTGTACTTCTCGGCCACCTCGAAGGCAAACTTGCGGAAGAGGAGCTCAACGTCGCCGGGGCGTTCGCGCAGCGCGGGCACACGAATGGGGATGGTACTGAGACGGTAGAACAGGTCCTGGCGGAAACGTCCCTTCTCGATGGCTTCGGTGAGGTCCACGTTGGTAGCTGCCACGATGCGGACGTTGGTCTTCTCGACCGTCGATGAGCCGACGCGGATGTACTCGCCGGACTCGAGCACACGCAGCAGACGAGCCTGCGTGGCCAGGGGAAGCTCGCCAATCTCGTCGAGAAAGATGGTGCCCTTGTCAGCCTCGGCGAAATAGCCCTTGCGCTCGCTGATGGCTCCGGTGAAAGCACCTTTCTCGTGACCGAAGAGCTCGGAGTCGATGGTGCCCTCGGGAATGGCTCCGCAGTTGACGGCGATATACTTGTTGTGCTTGCGGGCGCTGTTGTGGTGGATGATCTGCGGAAAGTGCTCCTTGCCGACGCCGCTCTCGCCGGTGATGAGCACCGAGAGGTCGGTCGGCGCCACCTGCAGGGCGATGTCGATGGCCCTGAGCAATTCGGGCGAGTTGCCGATGATGCCGAAGCGCTGTTTGGTTTCCTGTATCTTCTGATGGTTCATTGCTCGTCTGTTGTATCCATTTTCTTGAGCCGGTCACTATCGTCGCGGCGGTCGAAGAACGACTTGCGAAGCGGGTTGCGGCGGATGGCCTTCTCGCCCTGACGATGGCGGAACACGTCGATGCCCAGATAGACAGCGTTGCGGAACGAGGCTTCGGAGGCGATGTTCTTGCCGGCGATGTCGTAGGCTGTGCCGTGGTCGGGCGAGGTGCGGACAAGTGGCAGACCGGCCGTCAGGTTGACACCTTCGTCCATGGCGAGGAGCTTGAAGGGGACAAGACCCTGATCATGGTACATGGCGAGAATGCCGTCGAACTTCGTGAAGGAACCGGCTCCCCAGAAGCCGTCGGACGGGAAGGGACCGTAGCAGACGACGCCTTCGGCACGTGCCTCCTCGATGGCGGGGGTGATGACCTCCTGCTCTTCGCTGCCCAGCAGGCCGCCGTCGCCGGCATGCGGATTGAGGCCGAGCACGGCTATGCGAGGCGAGCGGATGGCGAAGTCGTTCTTAAGCGACTGCGAAAACTGAATCAGCCGTTCCTTGACGGTCTCCTTCGTGATGAGCGAAGCCACCTTGCCGACGGGCTCATGGGTCGTCACCAAAGCCACACGCAGGTCGTCTTTCGCCAACACCATCAAGGCCTTCTGGCCTCCGCCGATGCGGTTTTCGAGATAGTCGGTGTGGCCGTTGAAGCGGAAGCTGTCCGACTGGATAGTGTGCTTGTCGATGGGGGCGGTGACGAGGACGTCGTAGCCGCCTTTACCAAAGTCCACAAGGGCTTTCTCAAGGGCTTCGAAAGCCGCTTTTCCCGATTCGGCAGAAGCGTGGCCAAGCTCGACCTTCACCTCCTCTTCGTTGCAGTTGACGACATTGACGCGTCCATCCACAGCCTCGGCGGCTGAACCGACAATGGTGAAATTGACGGGCAGGTCGAGGGCCTTGCGATGGTACGTCATTATCTTGGGCGACCCGTAGATGATAGGGGTGCAGATTTCTAACATAGTGGGGTCGGAAAACGTCTTCAGAATGACTTCGTAACCGATACCATTGACGTCGCCCTGCGTGATGGCGACACGTATTCTCTGATTTTCCATATACTGTTTTTCTATCGTATCTTATTGACTTGTTGTCTTGTTGAGTGAACAAACTACGGTTTGACGGGAGAAACGGTGACCTCCTCGAGGCCGAAGGTGAAGTTGTCCACATCCTGCTCGTTGGGCAGGGCGAGGGTGTAGAGCGAGGCCTCGAGCGAGCGGATGAGATTACGCTTCAGCGACTCGGGGGCATAGACGAAGCCCTCGACCACCACCACGCGGTTGTTGGCGACATCCACACGGCTGTGCGAAACGAACGGTCCACCCATGTGGTCGCCTTCGACGCGCCACAACCCGCGGGCTATCTGGGCATACTCGCCCCGGACGGTGCCGTCGGTGACATCGACAAACTGGTGCTGCGTGGTCATGTAACTGCCTTCGGGGCCACCGGGGATGTTGGCCTTCATCACCGAGTCGCGCTTCTGCATGAAGTAGTCCAGCGTGAAGGTGTTGGGGCTGGTGTAGGGATAGGTGTAGATGACGAAGTTAAGGTCCTTCGAGCCACGGTTGGTGGAGGCCCAGAAGAAGTTCTTGCCTTGCTTGAACTTATTCAACTCGACAGGCACCCAAACGGTGCAGCCAAACTGTTGCTCGACCTTTTCGGTGACCGTCGGGTTGTGCTGCTCCTCAAGGAATTCCACCTGGCGGTTGAACTCGACACGGGTGAAGAAGTCGAGAATCTGCTGTCCGTTGCTCTGTATGAAGGCCGTCAGCTGCTCCTCGTCGTGAGCCTGCAGCGTCATCACCATCTGCCCGCGGGCATAGACGTCGCGGGTGAACTTGAGCTTTGCCGTCGAATAGATGTTCTGAATGTCTGCCTGAAGGATGTTGCGGTACACCTTGAAGATGTTGCCGAAGTTGGCGGGAGCGATGCGCGTCATGCGGAACTGCCGTTCCGGCTGTGCCACACCAGGTAGGTCGGTATCGAGAACCTCAAACAGGGCCCGCCCCACGGGACGCTCCCACTGGGCATCGTCCATCAGCACCAACAGTTCGTAGGGTGCGCCTCCGATTTGAGGCTGCAACGAGAAGGTCTTTTTCTTTTTCTTGGGCTTGCCCTTCGATGTTCTCTGCTGACCTACGGCGGGAGCCGAACCGCCGCCTGCCTTAGACGAGGCGTCGGCTGATGATTCCTTATGCTGGCATCCGCCCAGCACAAGCATGGCTATCAATAAATAAATCCAATGTCTCTTCATATCTTTATAATATTCCAGATTTCTGATAAATAATTCTCCTCAGCGTCAATTTCTAATTCCTAATTCCTAATTTTTAAAGTGCTCAGCATGCCGCATGCAGCCATCACGTCCTCGCCTCGCGAGGCACGGATGGTGGCGAACACCCCATGCTGTGTCAGGAAGTCGCGGAAGCGGAGCATGCCGTCCTGGTCCGTCCCCTCGAGCTCGGCATCGGGGATGCGATGGAAACGGATGAGGTTGACGCGGCAATGAAGGCCTTCCAGCAGCCGCACCAACCGTCGGGCATCGGCCATCGAGTCGTTGACGCCACGGAACAGGATGTACTCGAACGACAACCGGCGCTGCCCGCTCCAGTCGTACTGGCGGAGCAGCTCAAGCAGCTGCGTCATGGAGCAGATGCGCTCGGCAGGCATCATGGCGCTGCGAACCTCTGGCGAAGCAGCGTGAAGGCTGATGGCAAGATGGCACTCAGACTCGCGGATAAAGCGCTCCAACGTACCCTTGACACCAACGGTGGAGACCGTGATGCGACGGGGACTCCAGCCCATGCCCGGTGTGGAGGTCATCAGCGCAAGAGCCTTCAGCACGGCATCAAGGTTGTCCATCGGCTCGCCCATGCCCATCAGCACCACGTTTGTCAGCTGCTGGCTTTCGGGGATAGCAAACACCTGATTCAGAATATCTCCTGCGCTGAGGTTCCCGTGCCAGCCCTGACGCCCCGTCATGCAGAATTGGCAATGCATCTTGCAGCCCACCTGCGACGAGACGCACAGCGTAGCCCGCTCCCCATCGGGAATGAAGACAGCCTCGACAAAGTGTTTTCGCTGATTGTCGGAAGAGGGGTTTACTTCAAACAGATACTTCACCGTGCCGTCGGTGCTACGGACGGCCTCGGCGGGGGGCATGATGCCGACGCAGAAACGTTCAGAAAGCCGGGCGCGTGCCGCCTTCGAGAGGTTGGTCATGTCGTCAATCGACGTTGCACGGCGCACGTAGAGCCAGTCCATCATCTGCCGCGCAGCATACGACGGCAAGTCCTCGCTCCGGCAGATTTCCTGTAGCTCTTCCAGCGATAAGCCGATAAGGCTCTGCTTCTTATCCCTTGTTTCCTCGCACATAGGCGCACACGTATCCATTTTAGTTTGCAAAAGTAGCGGAAAAAGGCCGAACCACAAAATTTATTCAACATTTTTAAGGGTACACACCGAGTTTATCGGTTTTTCGCAAGAATACTATTTTTTTTGAACCTCCCTAAACTTTTCTTTCTTTTTTCAGAAAAATAGGATATCTTTGCCGTCAAAATACCTGATGTATGAAACCGAGAATCGACTGTTTTATTCCCTACGTGGACAAGCCACAGGGGGAGACGCTCAGCAAGGTGTTTGAGCATGAGCCTTTCGTGGGCGACGTGGTGTTCCTGACAAACGACGAACAGCCCGAGGGTGCACCCTTCATTCCGCTGCAGAAGGCACTGGCAACGAGTGCCATCGTCAGCATGGCAAAGGCTGCCCGCGAGGACTACCTGCTACTTTGCACCCAACCCACCCCCATCACGCTGGGATATCGAGCGCTGGAACGGATGGTGGGCGTGGCTGATGCCACCGGCGCACTCATGGTCTATGCCGACCGCAACAAGCAAATCCCTGTGCCCACTATCGACTATCAGGAGGGGGCTCTCAGGGACGATTTCGATTTCGGCTCGCTCGTACTGCTCCGCCGGACTGCCGTGTGCGACTTCGCCGTCTCCGACCCCGAAGAGCTGAAGTTCGCCGGATTCTACCAGCTGCGTCTGTTCCTGTCGCGTAAAGGCAGCATCGTGCATATCCCAGAGTACCTTTATACTGAGGAAGAGAGCGACACCCGCACCTCAGGGCAGAAGCAGTTCGACTATGTCGATCCGCGCAACCGCGCCATCCAGATTGAGATGGAACGTGCCTGCACACATCACCTGCAGCAGCTCGGGGCACTCATCTCAAAGGACACCCTCCGCACCATCGACCCCACAGCCGGCCACTTCCCCGTCGAAGCCAGCGTCATCATCCCCGTGCGAAACCGTGAGCGCACCATCGCCGACGCCATCCGCTCAGCACTCAGCCAGCAGACCTCATTCCCCTTCAACGTCATCGTCATCAACAACCACTCCACCGACGGCACCCATAAAAGGATTGCCGAAGCGGGCAACTTGACAGATGGACAAGTCGTCGAACTCATCCCCGAGCGCACCGACCTGGGCATCGGAGGTTGTTGGGATATGGCCATCCGCCATCCGAAGTGCGGACGCTTTGCCGTGCAGCTCGATTCGGACGACCTCTATTCGTCCCCCCACGTGCTGCAAACCATCGTCGATGCCTTCCACCGCGAGCGCTGCGCCATGCTCATCGGCAGTTACGAGCTGTGCGACTTTTCCCTTCACCCTCTGCCCCCAGGGCTCATCGACCACCGCGAATGGACGGACGAAAACGGCATGAACAATGCCCTGCACATCAACGGCCTCGGCGCACCACGCTGCTTCTACACCCCCGTCATCCGCGAAGTGGGCTTCCCGAACGTCTCCTACGGCGAAGACTATGCCGTCGGTCTCGCCATCAGCCGAACATACCACATCGGACGCATCTACGAGAGCCTCTACCTCTGCCGGCGCTGGGAGGGCAACAGCGATGCCAACCTCAGCCCCGAAAGGCTGAACCGCAACAACACCTACAAAGACTTCGTTCGCACAGCCGAGCTGCAACTCCGCATAAACCGCAAATCGTAAAACCATAGAGAAAAAGATGGTGAGCCATTTCTTTTCGACACAATTGAGCCGCTGGGCGTTGGCACGTGAGAACCACGAGGCGCTGAAGGGAGTGCTGACTCGGCGTTTAGACATTCAGGGCTTCGACTGCCCCGTACTCATCCAGCACAATCCAGCCCGCATCCGCAGCACAGCTGCCAACGTTGATAAATCAGCTCTCAATGAACGCCCCTGCTTTCTATGCCCGCAAAACCGCCCGGCAGAACAAGAGGCCATGGTGCTCTGCGACGGATGGGAACTGCTCGTCAACCCTTATCCTATTTTAGAAGAGCATTACACGATTGTCTCCACCCGCCATCAGCCACAAACACTTCAAGGCGTTCTGCCTGTCATTCAGCAAGCACAAGACAGGCTGGGCGATGACTTCATGATTTTCTATAATGGCCCTCATTGCGGAGCCTCTGCCCCCGACCATCAGCACCTTCAAGCCGGGCGATGGAAGGGCGTACCACTCGTGGAATACGTTGTTGCCCATGCAGCAGAGTTC
>JAILEU010000196.1 GCA_024697785.1 Bacteroidaceae bacterium
AGTCTTCCCAGTTCTCCTGAGTCTTGCGCACATAGCTCTTGTAGCGGAGCTGTGCCATACGCTGTGCCTCTGCGAAGAGTTCCTCGGCCTCGTTGGGGTAGGCCTTCTTGACGGAGAGGTAGCGCACCTCGCCCATGAGGAAGTCGTGGAACTTGTCCCACTGCGGCTCCTTCGAGTCGAGGCTGAACGGGTTCTTGCCTTCCTCGATGAGGGCGGGATTGAAGCGCCAGAGGTGCCAGTATCCACATTCCACAGCCTTCTTCTCCTCTGCCTGGCTCTTTCCCATGCCACCCTTGGCCTTCAGGCCATGGTTGATACACGGAGCGTAGGCAATGATGATGCTGGGCCCGTGCCAAGCCTCTGCCTCGCGAATGGCCTTCAGGCACTGAGCGTGGTCGGCGCCCATGGCAATCTGTGCCACATAGACGTAGCCGTAGGTGGTGGCAATCATGCCGAGGTCTTTCTTGCGGACGCGCTTGCCGCTGGCGGCGAACTTGGCGATGGCGCCGAGAGGCGTGGCCTTCGACGACTGGCCGCCGGTGTTGGAATAGACCTCGGTGTCGAGGACGAGGATGTTGACGTCCTCGCCGCTGGCGATGACGTGGTCGAGGCCGCCGTAGCCGATGTCGTAGCTGGCGCCGTCGCCGCCGATGATCCACTGGCTGCGCTTGACGAGGTAGTCCTTGAGCGAGAGAATCTTCTTGCAGGTGTCGCAGCCGCAAGCCTCGCAGCCGGCGATGATCTGCGGAGCGAGGGTCTTGGTGGCGTCGGCGTCGTCGCGCTTCTCAATCCATTCGCGGAAGAGGGCCTTCAGCTCGTCCGGGCAGCAGGTGCACGTCTGAGCCTCGGTCATCCAGCGGGCGATGCGCTGCTTGAGCTTCTTGTTGGCGAGCTCCATGCCGAGGCCGTACTCGCAGAAGTCCTCGAAGAGGCTGTTGGCCCATGCGGGACCCTGGCCCTTCTCGTTGACCGTGTAGGGTGTGGAGGGGATGGAGCCGGAGTAGATGGACGAGCAGCCGGTGGCGTTGGAGGCCATGATGCGGTCGCCGAAGAGCTGGCTGATGAGCTTGACGTAGGGTGTCTCGCCGCAGCCCGAGCAGGCGCCGCTGAACTCGAAGAGCGGCGTGGCGAACTGGCTGTTCTTGGGGCTCTGCTTGATGTCCACGAGGTCCTGCTTGGTCTTGACCTTACTGACGCAGTAGTCCCAGTTGGCGGCTTCGGCCATCTGCGTCTCCAGGGGCACCATCTGCAGGGCTGAGCCAGTGGCGGGCTTGCCCGGGCAGACGTCGGCACAGTTGCCGCAGCCCAGACAGTCGAGGACGCCCACCTGGATGCGGAACTTCATGCCCTTCATGGCGGCGGGAGCCTTCATCTCAATCATCGGGGCGTCGAGGCCGGCGGCCTCGGCATCGTCCATGACGACGGGACGGATGCAGGCGTGGGGGCAGACGTAGGCACACTTGTTACACTGGATGCAGTTGTCGGCGTTCCAGACGGGCACGAAGGTGCCGACGCCGCGCTTCTCGTAGGCTGCGGTTCCCGAGGGCCACGTGCCGTCGATGCTCTCGCTGAAGGCGCTGACGGGCAGCAGGTCGCCGTCCTGGGCGTTGATGGGGCGCACCACCTCATGGATGAAGGCGGGCTCGTCCTTGCGCTCGGGGGCGGGCACCTCGAGGCTGGCCCAGGCGGGGTTGACGGCAAGCTCCTTGTACTCGCCTCCGCGGTCGACGGCGGCGTTGTTCTTATCGACAATGTCCTGGCCCTTCTTGCCGTAGCTCTTGACGATGAACTTCTTCATCTGCTCGACGGCGAGGTCAACGGGGATGACGCCGGTGATGCGGAAGAAGGCGCTCTGGAGGATGGTGTTCGTGCGGTTGCCGAGGCCGATTTCCTGGGCAATCTTCGTGGCGTTGATGTAATAGACCTTGATGTTGTTCTCGGCGAAGTACTTCTTGACCTTTGCGGGGAGGTTCTGCTCGAGCTCCTCGCCCTCCCAGATGGTGTTGAGGAGGAAGGTGCCGTTAGGCTGCAGGCCGCGGGTGACGTCGTACATGTGGAGGTAGGCCTGTACGTGGCAGGCGACGAAGTTGGGGGTGTTCACCAGGTAGGTGCTGCGGATGGGGCTGTCGCCGAAGCGCAGGTGCGAGCAGGTGAAGCCGCCTGACTTCTTCGAGTCGTACGAGAAGTAGGCCTGGCAATGTTTGTCGGTGTTGTCGCCGATGATCTTGACGGAGTTCTTGTTGGCGCCCACGGTGCCGTCGGCACCAAGGCCGTAGAACTTGGCTTCGAACATGCCTTCGCCGCCGACGGCAATCTCCTTGCCCTGGGGCAGGGAGGTGAAGGTGACGTCATCGACGATGCCGATGGTGAAGCCGTTCTTGGGCTGCGGGAGTTCGAGGTTGGCATAGACGGCGAGGATCTGGGCCGGGGTGGTGTCGTGCGAGCCGAGGCCGTAGCGTCCGCCCACGATGGTGAGGTCCTTCATGTCCGAGAGGGCTTCGACGACGTCGAGGTAGAGCGGTTCGCCCAGGGCGCCGGGTTCCTTCGTGCGGTCGAGGACGGCGATACGCTTCACGCTGGCGGGCAGCACGGCCTTCAGGTACTTGACGCTGAAGGGGCGGTAGAGGTGTACGCTGATCATGCCGACCTTCTTTCCCTGGCGGGCCAGGTAGTCGATGACCTCGCGTGTAGCCTCGGTGACGGAGCCCATGCAGATGATGATGTTCTCGGCATCGGGAGCGCCGTAGTAGGTGAAGGGGGCGTAGTGGCGGCCGGTGAGCTTCTCTATCTCCTTCATGTAGTCGTTCACGATGTCGGGCACAGCCTCGTAGTACTTGTTGCAGACTTCGCGATGGGTGAAGAAGGTGTCGGGGTTCTCGGCCATGCCGCGCATGACGGGATGCTCGGGGTTGAGGGCGCGGGCGCGGAACTCGGCGAGCGCCTGCTGGTCGATGAGGGGAGCGAGGTCGTCGTTGTCGAGACGCTCGATCTTCTGGATCTCGTGCGACGTGCGGAAGCCGTCGAAGAAGTTGACGAAGGGCACGCGGCTCTTGATGGTGGCCAGATGGGCCACGCCGGCCAGATCCATCACCTCCTGCACGGAGCCTTCGGCCAGCATGGCGAAGCCGGTCTGGCGGGTTGACATGACGTCCTGATGGTCGCCGAAGATGCAGAGGCTGTGTGAGGCGAGGGTACGGGCGCTGACGTGGAACACGCAGGGCAGCAGCTCGCCGGCAATCTTGTACATGTTGGGAATCATCAGCAGCAGTCCTTGGCTAGCGGTATAGGTGGTGGTGAGGGCGCCGGCCTGGAGCGAGCCGTGGACGGCACCTGCGGCGCCGCCTTCGCTCTGCATCTCCTGGACCATGACGGTCTCGCCGAAGATGTTCTTGCGTCCGGCAGCCGCCCATTCATCGACGTGCTCGGCCATGGTGGACGACGGGGTGATGGGATAGATGGCAGCCACCTCGGTGAACATGTACGAGATGTGAGCCGCAGCTTCGTTGCCATCACAAGTGATCAGTTTTTTCTCTTTTGCCATTTTACTTTTATTAAGGGGTTGGTTTTTTTTATGGGGTTTATGGTTTTTTGGGGGTTAATGGGGTTAATGGGGGTTTATGGGATTTATGGGATTTATGGGATTAATGGGAATTTATGGGAATATTAGTTCAGGAAGCCGAACATCCATAGGGGGACGATGTTGTCGCGGCCCTTCTCCTTCTTGCCGACGGCGTAGTACATGCCCGGGCTGACGCGCTGGGGCAGGGTGGAGGCGCAGACGTGGAAGGTGTGGCGGTTGTCGATGAGTAGCGTGCCGGGCATGTCGCCGCGGTTCACGACGTGGTCGCGCCAGAGGCTGTTGACGAAGAACATCTCGCAGACGTCGTCCTCGTCGGCCTTGACGGGATAGATGCTGTAGGCGAGGTTGGGGTTGTGGAGCAGCACGCGTGCGGGCTTCTTCGGGAAGTCGTCGCCGGGCCGGTAGACCAGGTTGATGAGCCGCGCGTCGGCCAGGTACTTGATGTAGTTCATCACGGTGGCGCGCGAGAGGCCTATCTCGTCGGCCAGCGCGCTCACGTTGGGCGACCGATGGCCGTTCGACGCCAGCAGGTAGAGCAGCTTCTTCAGCTTCGAGAGGTACTTCAGCTCAATCTGCTGGATGAGCAGGATGTCCACCTCCATCATCATGTTCATCGTCTTCAGGAGGTTTTCGGCGAAGTTGCGCTTCTCGAGGAAGAAGGGGTAGAAGCCGTGATGGAGATAGTCCTGGAAGTACTGCACGGGGTTGATGGTGGGCAGCACGTGGCGTGCGATGCGGTCGTGGTCGGGCAGGATGTCGCTGAGCGTGTAGCGTGGGAACTGTGTGCCGGCCTGCAGGTTGAGGAACTCGCGGAACGAGAATCCCCGCAGGTTGTAGGGCTTGACGATGCCGTTCAGCATGGGGTTCTCCTCCTTCAGGCGCATGACGCTCGAGCCGGTGAAGATGATCTGTAGCTTCGGAAAGCGGTCGTAGCAGGCGCGCAGCTGTCGGCTCCAGTCGGGAATCTTGAACACCTGGTCGACCAGGAGCGTCTTGCCGCCGCGACGCACGAACTCCTCGGCGAAGTCGGTCAGCGAGTGGCCCTGGAAGAAGAAGTTGTTCATGTTGATGTAGAGACAGGCGCGATCCCACCGGCGGTACTCCTGCGCGTACTGGATGAGGAAGGTGGTCTTTCCCACCCCGCGCGTGCCTTTTATGCCGATGAGCCTGTCGTCCCAGTTGATTTCGTCCATCAGGTTGCGCCTGACGGCCGCCTCGGTGTGGGCCAGCAGATACTCGTGGGTCTTATAGAATGTCTCCATTATCCGAAAAAGC
>JAILEU010000017.1 GCA_024697785.1 Bacteroidaceae bacterium
GGTGGGACATCGAGGTGTTCTTCAAGTTCCTCAAGCAGGAACTCAACTTCTCCCATTTCCTCTCCACCAGCGAGAACGGCATCAAGGTCATACTCTACATGACGCTCATCACCGCCATGCTCATCATGATATACAAACGCAGGAACGGAATCGGATATTCAGATGCCAAGTTCTGTTTCAAACTTGACATGGAGGAATGGATCATGGACCTGAATCACGTCATCAAGGGAGGGGATCCCGCCGGATGTAACCCCAGATTCATCCCAAGGACGAGAATCCCATAAAAACACAACTAAACAGGACTGATGACAATATGCTCAAAAGAATCTTTCGACCACTAGTGATTTGTAATCCCCAGCTAAAGGGCAGAGCCAATGGTGAGGGATTGCAAATCCCTCTATTCAACGCGGCCGGATTGCAAATCCGCCCGAACGGGGATAGCATCAAACGCTGGCGGCGTAGCGTTTAACGCTGGCGTCACGACGTTTAACGCTGGCGGCGTAGAGTTAAACGCCGGCGGCACGACGCACTACGTTGGCGTACCATAGGGTGGTTCTAAAAATTAGGTGCATTTCATCCTTCGTTTTCTCGGCTTGCTAAAGCTTGGAACAGCGAGCGTCAATGACGACGGACGAAAACGCCGTTAAAAATAAAAAAAATATGGTTTTTCGCTCGGCTCACCCTATCTTTAACCCTCCTTTGGGGCTTTTAGATAGGGGTCGCCTCGGAAAAATCAAAAAAAATGCTTTTTCGCTCGGCTCACCCTATCTTTAACCCCCCACTTGGGGGCTTTTAGATAGGCTGCGGCTCGGATAATTGCAAAAAAATTTGCATTATCGCTCGCCTTGCACTATCTTTGCAGGCAATAAAATTCATAACACCAGTTTCACTATGTCTTTTGTTGCGGATAAAATCATTATGGACGGCGTCACCTTCGACGATGTGCTGCTTGTCCCTGCCTATTCTGAGGTACTCCCTGTGAACGTCTCGCTGACGACCCGGTTCTCGCGAAACATCGAGTTGAAGATTCCCTTTGTGACCGCAGCCATGGACACGGTCACCGAGGCCAAGATGGCCATTGCCATTGCCCGCGAGGGTGGCATCGGCGTCATCCACAAGAACATGCCCATCGAGGAGCAGGCTCATCAGGTGGCCATCGTGAAACGTGCCGAGAACGGCATGATCTACGACCCCATCACCATCAACCAGCACGCCACCGTGCGCGACGCCCTGGCCCTGATGGCCGAGTATCACATCGGCGGCATACCCGTCATCGACGAGAACCAGAAGCTGGTGGGCATCGTCACCAACCGCGACCTGCGCTTCGAACGGGCCCTCAACACGCCCATCAACCAGGTGATGACGAAGGACAACCTCATCACCACCCACCAGCAGGTGGATATGGAGGCTGCATCGCGCATCCTGCAGCTGCATAAGATCGAGAAGCTGCCCGTGGTGGACAACGAGGGGCGCATCATCGGCCTCATCACCTACAAGGACATCACCAAGGCACAGGACAAGCCCATGGCCTGCAAGGATGCCAAGGGCCGTCTGCGCGTGGCTGCCGGCGTGGGCGTGACGAAGGACACGCTTCAGCGCATGCAGGCGCTGGTCGATGCCGGCGCCGACGCCATCGTCATCGACACGGCGCACGGCCACTCCAAGTCGGTCATCGAGAAGCTGAAGGAGGCCAAGCAGGCCTTCCCGCACATCGACATCGTGGTGGGCAACGTGGCTACGGCTGCTGCCGCACGCATGCTGGCCGAGGCTGGCGCCGACGCCGTGAAGGTGGGCATCGGCCCGGGCTCCATCTGCACCACACGCGTCGTGGCCGGCGTGGGCGTGCCTCAGCTCACAGCCATCTATGACGTCTCCAAAGCGCTCGAAGGCACGGGCATCCCCGTCATTGCCGACGGCGGCATCCGCTACTCGGGCGACGTCACCAAGGCGCTGGCCGCTGGCGGATACTGCGTGATGATTGGCTCGCTGGTGGCCGGCACGGAGGAGTCGCCCGGCGAAACCATCATCTTCAACGGACGTAAGTTCAAGTCATACCGCGGCATGGGCTCGCTGGAGGCCATGGAGAACGGCAGCAAGGACCGCTACTTCCAGGCCGACCAGAAGGACGTCAAGAAGCTCGTGCCCGAAGGTATCGCCGCCCGCGTGCCCTACAAGGGCAGCCTCTACGAGGTGGTCTATCAGCTGGCCGGCGGCCTGAAGAGCGGCATGGGCTACTGCGGCGCCGAGACCATCGAGGCCCTGCACAACGCCAAGTTCGTGCGCATCACCAATGCCGGCATCCTCGAAAGCCACCCGCACGACGTCTCCATCACCAGCGAGGCTCCCAACTACAGCAAACCGGTGTAAGGCAAGTCTATAGTCGATAGTCAATAGCTCCTGAGCGGCCCTGGCCGCACGCCCCGACGGGGCGTACAAAGCAATAGACCATAGACTATTGACTATTGACCCAAATTCAAATCAATGGGCAAGAACAAACTGAGCAAGTTTGCAGACATGAGGGCTTACCCTCATGTCTTTGAATTTCCTCTCTACTATAAGCAGGAACAGCCTCCCTTTCCGATGAAGGGACGGTGGCGCGAGGATTTCTTCCACAACGACCATCCCATAGTGCTTGAGCTGGGCTGCGGGCGAGGCGAATACACCGTGGGGCTGGCAGAACGCAACCCCGACCGCAACTACATCGGCATAGACATCAAGGGAGCCCGCATGTGGACGGGTGCCACGGAGTCGCTCGAGAAGGGACTGACGAATGTCGCGTTTCTGCGCACCTCCATCGAGGCCATCGACCACTTCTTCGCCCCGGGCGAGGTGGAACAGATCTGGATAACCTTCCCCGACCCGCAGATGAAGAAGTACACCAAGCGCCTCACCTCCACCCCCTTCCTCGTCCGCTACAGCCACATCCTCATGCCCGACGGCCTTGTCCACCTAAAGACCGACAGCCCCTTCCTCTACACCTACACCGACGCCCTGCTGAAAGAGAACCACCTGATGGTCGAAGCCAACACGACGGACCTGTACAAGGCCGCCAGCGACGACGATGCTGCCGCCATCCAGACCTATTACGAGAGCCAGTGGCTCACGCGCGGCATGACCATTAAGTACATCTGCTTCCGTCTGCCCGCCAACCCCCAGCTGGTAGAGCCCGACATCGAAATCCCGCTCGACGACTACCGCAGCTATGGCCGCACCACTCGCAGCGGCGTCGCCTCACGCCCTGGCGCCGACGGCGCTTCGCGCAATTGAAAATTAAAGAATAAAATGTTATGGTTTAGGAGTTCAGGAGTGCAGACAATAATGCTGCTAACGAAAACCTGCATACAGAGGTATTGTCTGAACTCCTGCACTACTGAACTCCTGTACTCCTAAATCGTCAAATCGTAAATAGTAAATCGTCAAATCGTAAATAAAAATGACATTATATCCCAAGCTTATCACCGATGCCCTGGCCACCGTGCGCTACCCGGGAACGGGGAAAAACCTCGTCGAGGCCGGTATGGTGGAGGACAACATCCGCATCGACGGCATGAAGGTGAGCTTCTCGCTCATCTTCGAGAAGCCCACCGACCCCTTCATGAAATCGCTCATCAAGAGCGCCGAGGCCGCCATCCACACCTACGTCAGCAAGGACGTGGAGGTGACCGTCACCACCAAGATCCTGCAGGCGCCCAAGGCGGAAGCCGAACCGCTGCTGCCGGACGTGAAGAACATCGTCGCCATCGCCTCGGGCAAGGGCGGTGTCGGCAAGTCAACCGTCGCCAGCAACCTCGCCGTCGCCCTTGCCCAGCGCGGCTGCAAGGTGGGACTGCTGGACGCTGACATCTTCGGACCCAGCATACCCAAGATGTTCCTCGTCGAAAACGAACGGGCCTATGCCGAGGAGATCGACGGCAAATCGTGGATTCTGCCCGTGGAGCGCTATGGCGTCAAGCTGCTCTCCATCGGCTTCTTCATCGACCCCGGCCAGGCTGCCATCTGGCGCGGAGGCATGGCCAGCGGCGCCATCAAGCAGCTCATCGGCGAGACCCTCTGGGGCGACCTCGACTATCTGCTCATCGACCTGCCGCCCGGCACCAGCGACATCCACCTCACCACCGTCCAGACCATCACCCTGACGGGGGCCGTCATCGTCAGCACGCCCCAGGAGGTAGCCCTGGCCGACGCACGCAAAGCCATCAACATGTTCCAGAATGACAAGGTGGCCGTGCCCATCCTCGGACTCGTGGAGAACATGGCGTGGTTCACCCCTGCCGAGCTGCCCGACAACCGCTACTACATCTTCGGCAACGGCGGCTGCAAACGGCTGGCTGACGAGCTCGGCGTCCCCTTGCTCGGACAGATCCCCCTCGTGCAGAGCATCTGCAACGGCGGCGACGCCGGCATGCCCGTAGCCCTCTATCCCAACACCATCACCGGACAGGCCTTCATGGCTCTCGCCGACCAGTTGATAACGAACACTCATAAGGTTTAAGGTTTAACGTTTAACGACCATGATAACTTCGTTAATTGACAATGGACAATGGATAATTATCAATTTTCAATTATCAATTGCGCCGAAGGCGCCAGACGTGTTCGTTAAACATTAAACGTAAATGATTAGACAAATGAAATCACAGAGACGCCTCGCCACGCTGTTGCTGCTCCTGCTCACCCTCGGGGCTATGGCACAGCCCAAGTCGCTGCATCAGCTCCAGCAGGAGTTCATCGACCGCCGTTTCGGTATGTTCATCCACTTCAACATGCCCACGTTCTGCAACCAGGACTGGCCCGACCCCGACACCCCCGCCGAACGATTCAACCCCACCAAGCTCGACTGCCGCCAGTGGGCCCGCGCCGCTAAGTCGGCCCACATGTCCTACGGATGCCTTACCACCAAGCACCACAGCGGTTTCTGCATCTGGGACACCCGCACGACGGACTACAACGTCATGAACAGCCCGCTGAAGCGCGATGTCGTCAAGGAATATGCCGATGCCTTCCGCGCCGAGGGGCTTGAGGTCTATCTGTACTACTCCATCCTCGACACCCACCACCGTCTGCGCCCGCACCTGATCCAGCCGAGCCACATCCAGCTCATCAAGGACCAGCTGACCGAGCTGCTGACCAGCTACGGACGCATCTCAGCCATCATCATTGACGGCTGGGACGCCCCGTGGAGCCGCATCTCGTACGACGAAGTGCCCTTTGAGGACATCTACCGCCACATCAAGTCGCTCCAGCCCGAGTGTCTGGTCATGGACCTCAATGCCGCCAAATACCCACGCGAAGCCCTTTTCTATACCGACATCAAATCGTATGAGCAAGGTGCCGGCCAGCGCATCAGCACCCAGCAGAACCGCCTGCCCGCCCTGGCCTGCCTGCCCCTGCAGAGCAGCTGGTTCTGGAAGACGAGCTTCCCCACCGACAAACTGAAGAACCCCGAAGAGCTGGTGCGCGACATGATTGAGCCCTACGGCGACGCCTACTGCACCTTCATCCTCAATGTCGCCCCCAACCGCGAAGGGCTGATGGACAAGAATGCGCTGGAAGCGCTGAAGGAGATAGGACGTCTGTGGACCCGCACGGGCCATGTGGCCAACCTGCCTGAGGCTCCCGCCCCCATCATCAGCAGCAACCTGGCCAAGAACCGCCCCGCCGAAGGCTCGTGGAGCGACGACTACGCCATCTACGACTTTGCCAACGACGACGACTTCGGCAGCTGCTGGAACGCCAACCGCGAGGTGGAGACGCCATGGTGGTGCGTCACGCTGGGCCGCGAGACGGCTTTCAACACCGTCGTCATCACCGACCGCAACGACAACCGCCTGCAGCGCTATCGGCTGGAATACCTGAGCGGAGGCCAGTGGCAGACACTCTTCGACGGTGCTGCGCCGTGTGCCGAACGGGTTAAGATCCACCGCTTCCCCACCGTCTGGGGCAGCCAGGTGAAACTCACCGTATGGGAAAGCCAAGGCACCGCCTCCATCGCCGAAGTCGGGGTCTATTGCGAACGCAGGCTGGCGGACTGATAGTCCGTCAGGACGTTCAGAAGTTCAACAATCTTAGAAAATCGACTCTGCCGTCAGGGTGGTGAAGAGTTCCAGCGCCTTCATGCCCAGGATGGAGTTGCCCTTGGCGTTGAGCCGCGGGCTCCATACGGCAATGGCGTAGCGAGACGGACAGATGGCTGCTATGCCGCCCCCCACGCCGCTCTTGCCCGGCAGCCCCACGAGGTACGAGAACTCACCCGCCTCATCATAGAAACCGCACGTCTGCATGATGGCATTCATGCGCTTGATCTGCGACGTCGTCAGCGTTATGCCGGCATAGCCGAAGGGCTGCTGATGGTTGGCGAAGGGCAGGAACGCCTGGGCCAGCTCGCGGCAGTTCATCTCAACGGCACACATCATGAAGTAGAGGTGCAGCACACGGTCGATGTCGCCGCGGATGTTGCCATAGTGCTTCAGCAGATTAGCGATGGCTGCGTTCATGTATCCACAGCTCTGTTCGGATTCCGCCACCTCGGGATTATAGCACACCTCCTGCGTACCGGCCAATGTACGCAGAAACTCAAGGAAGTACTCTTCGGGGTTGTCCATGTGGGCCAGCAGCACGTCGGCCGTGACGAGCGCTCCCGCATTGATGAGCGGGTTGCGCGGGATGCCATGCTCATACTCCAGCTGCACCAACGAGTTGAACGTCGTGCCTGAAGGCTCGCGCCCCATGCGCGTCCATAGGTTCTCGCCTTCGAAGTGGAGGGCCATAGCCAGCGAGAACACCTTGGAAATACTCTGTATGGAGAACCGCACATCAGCATCGCCCAAAGCCACCGTCTCGCCCTCCAAGGTGTGCAGGCAGATGCCGAACTGGTTGGGGTTCACACGTGCCAAGGCTGGGATGTAGGTAGCCTGCTGCCCAAGATGCGCAAAGGGCTGTATCTCGTGATGAATAGTTTCAAATATAGACGTGTAGTTCATGGTTAGGGGTTAGAGGTTAGGGGTTAGGGGTTAAGGGTTAGGGGTTAGGGGTTAGAGGTTAGGGGTTAGAGGTTAGAGGTTAGGGGTTAGGGAGGGATGAAATCTCATGGGTTTTTAATGTATAAAAACCTTGCGGCCGGCGATGACGTAAAGTCCTGTCGTGGGCTTGTTCACCACGCGGCCTTGCAGGTCATGCCAAGCGCCGGTGTTCTTCTCTTCTGGATGCTGGAAGGCCTTGCCCTCATTCAGTCCCGAACCGCCGTGCAGAAACTCTTCGGCATAGGTCAGCAGACGGCGGACGGTCGTTTCGTCGAGGTCCATGGCAAAATTATGTCGCAGCTCGAACCGAGTGCCGTCGCCCGGTGAGCCGCCCTTCACCACCGCAACTTCCTTCGTGGCATCGATGCTGATGCGCGACGAGCTGGGCCCCAGCAGGAAGCCCGTCGATGAACGGGTGATGGGGCACGCCACGGGTTCAGCCGACAGCGTGTGGGGGGTGCCCGGCTTCAGAAAGAGATGCTTGCCGAGGTTGTAGAGGTAATACTCACCATATTTTTCGGAACGCAGGATGAGCCAGTTGTTGTCAGGCTCGGTGACATCCAGGGGAGCCATATAGCCAGCCAGCGCTCCGCTCTGCGCCGACTCGCCGACGGTCAGCGTCCCGTCGTCGGCCACCACCAGCACGCCACGTCCGGCCAGATTGCGCAGCTGGTAGGTATAGAACGAACTGATCTTCTCGACGCTGCCCACGATGCCATACTTGAGCGGTGTGGCGTCAGCGGCAAGGGCATTCAGGGCGTTGGTCAGCTGCTTGAGGTCGGTCACTTGGCCTTCGTCAAACACCTCGGCCAGCCGGACAAGGTCGGCAGGACTGTAGCTGCCGAAGCGGCCGGCATCAGCCAGCAGCGAGGCTGCGATGGCCTTCACCCGTTCCAGCCTGCCGCCTGCCGCACGTATCAGATCCTGCATCCGCTCCGCTTCGCTGTTGATGATGGCGCGGTTCACCTGGGCTGTCAGTGGCACAAGGTCGATGGTGTCCACCCACACCATGTCGGCGGGAAGGTCGAGGGTGTTGGCGCTGTCGCGCTGCGCCACAAAGCCACCCGTCTGCATGTAGAAACAGTCATCGTAGGCCTCCGTGACACCGTGGCCGTAGTCCGTACGCGAGAAGCGGCTGCCGTCGCCCTGCGTGTGGCCGTAGCTCACCTTGGTACGGGCATACCAGCGGCCTGAGGCCGTCGAGCGCATGGCGGGATGGCGGAAGTAGGCGCGGCGGAACAGCTCGCCGCCTTCGTCGGTGAAGTTTTCGATGAACGAGTAGAAGCTGCTGTAAAGATGATTCCGTCCGCTTTCGCGCAACGAGGCGATGTAGTGCCACTCCGTCTCATTGTCCATCTTGTACCACATGCTCTCGATGGTGTTGTCGTAGGTGATGGTCTGGGGTTTCCCGTCTTCGCCCGTCACCTCCACCGCCACCTGCTCGGGCCGTCCGTTCAGCAGGAACTGCACCCAGTGGTCGGTCTGCCACCAGTGGCCTGTAGGATAGCGGGCGCTGGTGCCCGTGCCCTCGCCGCCAAAGCGGGTGATATAGACGTCAGGCCCCTTGTCGAGAGCGCCGCTGCGCAGGTAGTCTGGCAGATAGGGGTCGCTGTCGGTGTCGCCGTTGTCCCAAACCGAGAAGAGTACCTGGTGGTTATAGCCCCCCTTCCCGTCCCAGATGGACTGCACGCCGCTGTAGCCGGCATCGGTGCCGATGGACATGACGTAGGTGTTCGGCCGCTCGTACTGCGAGGGGTACATCACCTCCAAATAGACCCAGTCGTACGACTCGCCGTCGGGGGCATCGGCATCGGTTGTGCTGTAGGAGAAGAGGTGTACCGACGGCGCCATGAAGATGGGCGAGTCGCCCACGGCCTGCTTCGCCTCACGCTGGAACTCCAGGCAGTTCACCTGACGAATGTCGGTGCGCTGCGGGGTGGTGAGCTCAAAGCGGTACCATGTGTCGCGGGGGAACACCACATCGGGCATCAGCTCCAGGCGCTGTTCGCCCCGTGCCTGTGTGGAGTCGCTCACGGCGGTGTGAGTGGTGATGGTGTCGCCCGTCTCGGGGCATACCACGGCGAGGTTCACCGTTGCCGTTCGACCGATGCGCGGCGTCAGCAGGATGTCGGCCCGCACATGTCCGGCAGGCACGCGCAGCGCATACACCACCGTCACCCCGTCGGAACCCTGAGGCCACGCCGTAGGGCCGTCCGTGCGGTTGACGCCGAAGCAGGCGCCGTTCAGTTCCTGGAAGTTCCGTCCGCCCCAGATTTTATCAACGGTTGTCTGGTAATCTACCGCCAGCGACTGCGCAGCAGCAGCAAACATAAGCAAAAGCAAGATGTAAGTCTTTTTCATTGGATAATGACGTAAGTAAGAGGTAAGAGGTAAGAGGTAAGATGTAAGATGTAAGATGTAAGAGGTAAGATGTAAGAGGTCAGAAGTAAGAGGTAAGAGGTAATATGTAAGAGGTAAGAGGTAAGAGGTAAGAAGTAAGAGGTCAGAGGTAATATGTAAGAGGTAAGATGTAAGAGGTAAGATGTAAGATGTAAGATGTAAGAGGTCAGAAATTAGAGGACGTGTTGTTAAACATTAAACGAAAAATATCCATTACCAATTATCAATTATCAATTGCGCCGAAGGCGCCAGACGTGTTCGTTAAACCTTAAACTATGAACTATAAACTAAGACTACCTCAGTCCCCAGACGGCGGGGTAGCAGGTGGCTTCGACGGCGTCCTCGACTTTGTCGGGGAGGTTGCAGAAGAAGTCGATGCCTGTGTACGCCTCCAGCTGGTCGATGGAGACGGCGCAACCGAGAATCGTCTGGGTGGGGGCAGTGGTATGCTCGACCCAGAAGCCGAGGGACTTGTACGTGCCGTTCTTGCGGCAGAGCAGGGCCATCCAGTAGTGGTTCGGGATGGGTAGTTTGCCATTGTTGGAAAGCCGGTACTCGCCTTCGCGGATGGTGCCGCCCTTGACCACGTAAAGCGTATCGCAGAACGTCTGCTTGTAGGCCCAGGCGTCGCGCACGGCAATCTCCAGGTCGGCCCAGAAGCCGCCGTTGAAGTCGTAGTACATGGGCGTCATGTTGGAGTAGTAGAAGGTCTGCTCGTTGGCGTCGCGCGAATAGACGCGGTCTTCCGAGGCGCAGATGTGTCCGCGCACGCCGCCGCTGCCGCTGAAGTAGCTGCGGTCAGGACATACGGAGGCATCGAGCTGCGGGTCCTGCTGGAAGGGGTCGCCGCCCCACGACGTGTTGTACCAGTTGCTGCGCCACCAGTGTTTCTCGGTCAGGACGTCGTACCACTCGAAGGCCACCCAGCGAGAGTGGTGCATGGCCTCGTCGTACTCCAGGCTGTAGGTGACGGCCTCGCGTCCGCCGTAATTGGTGGTGTGGGTGATGAACGGGTGCCGGCTGTCCAGACGAGGAATCTCCAGCAGACGGGCATAGCCGCTGCCGGGGTTGGCGTTGTCGTTGCGGGTGTCGGCCGACGACTCCTGCTCGTGCTCATCGGGCGTGCAGCCTGCCAGCAGCATCAGCGCGAGGACGATGAGCGAGACGGTGAGGTGCTTGGTGCGCATGGGGGAACGAATAAAGGGAATAAAGGGAATAAAAAAACGGTAGAGACGCGATGATTCGCGCCTCTACCCTGGTTGACTGCAAAACGCGTTCTATCGCGTCGGATGGCTTGCGTTGTTCTTACTTCTTCTTCAGCGCAGCGTAGCGGCTCTGGAAGCGGTCCACACGTCCTGCCGTATCGACGAGCTTGCTCTTGCCCGTGTAGAAGGGGTGGGAAGTGTTGGAGATTTCCAACTTGACCAGCGGATAAGTCTCGCCTTCGAACTCGATGGTTTCCTTCGTGGCCACGGTGGAGCGGCTCAGAAAGCAATCGCCATTGGACATGTCCTTGAAGACAACAGGGCGATAATTGTCAGGATGAATACCTTTTTTCATATTGTTTTTTAATGAGTTATTATTCGTTCTACTATTGCTGGTAACAATAATGTGTAATGGTTTCTTCAGTTTCGGATGGCAAAGGTACGGCTTTTTTTATTATCCGCAAAACAAAATATTGAAAAAAATAAGTTTGCATAATTATTCGCTTATTCGTACCTTTGCAGTCCTTTGTGGAAAAATAAAGAAAAATCAGTATTAACCATTAAAAAAACAATCAATGAGAAAATCTTTACTTCTAATCGTCTGCCTGCTGACGGCGTTAGGCGCATCGGCGCAGACTTGGACGGCTCCTGCCGCTCCTGAAAAGGCTGACCTGAAGACAGGCGAAAACCTGTACCTGTACAACGTGGGCTCAAAGACCTTCTTCCTTGGTGCCAACGACTGGGGGACGCGCGCCAGCGTCAGCCCCACGCACGGCTACGTGGTGATTGTGCAGCCCGTCGAGGGCCGTGCCGACACCTACTACCTGACGGACCTGGTGGAAAACAAGAACAACCAGCAGATGTACACCTACGCCTACGTGAACGACGGCTTCGAGAGCATCTGGGTTGACTATGACAAGCCCGTTGACGAGAGCGGCGAACGCAGCATGGCGTGGACGCTCACGAAGCAGGCCGACGGCTACTACGAGATTGAGAATGCCGACGGACGCGAGGACTCGATGTCGGACCTCTATGGCAAATTGGGCGTCGTCCCCTCGAAGGGCGACACGAAGCTCTACCTCTGCTCTGACATCCTCTTCCCCGACGATGCCGGCAAGTTCATGACGAGCTGGTACTTCGTGGCTCCTGCAACGTATGCGGACTACATCGGCAAGCTGACGCAGTACAACGCTGCCGTTGCCCTGGCTGCCGTCATCGAAGAGGCTACCACCGTGAACGGCACGGACGAGCAAGCCTATGAGCTTGCCGTGAAGGTCTATGAGAACACAGCCAGTACGGAGGAAGAACTCAACCGCGTCCGCGTGGAACTGGAACAGGCCATCTATGAAGCTCGCGTTCGCAATACCACCGTCACCAATTCGCTGGAGATGCTGCAGTACCAGAATATCGAGCAGACCTTCACGGACGGTACGGCTACGGGCTGGACCTCCACGACGGGTGCCCAGAACAAACAGGCCAGCAACGGAAACAACGCCAAGGACTTCAGCGTCACCGGCAATCACTACGAGAACTGGAGCGGCTCGAACTTCACGCCCGGTAAGGTCTATGCTACGGCGAAGAACCTGCCTGCAGGCGTCTATGTGCTGAATGCGCTGGCCTATACGGTGGCAGTGGGCGACCTCTACCTCTATGCCGGCAGCCGCAGCACGGCTGTCACCGCCACTCAGATTGATGTCGACCAGTCCACCGAGGTGCTCAGCTACCTCACCCAGGACGGCGACATGGAAATCGGCCTCCGTCTGGAGGACAAGACCACCAACTGGATTGGCATGGATAACGTCAACCTCTACTTTATGGGTGCCAACGACGAGTCGTTCACCTGGCTCGCCAGGAACATCCTCGACACCGATGCCGACTATACCGCCCTGAAGGGCACCGACGGCTACGACCACTACCAGCTCAGCGCCTACGAGGCCTACGAGGCCGTGCGCGACGAACTGAAGAGCGCCTCGACGGCTGATGCTGTGAAGGCTGTCCTCGACACCTACAGCGCCGCCTACGATGCTATCGACAAGAGTATGAAGGCCTATGCCGCCTACTTCGCTCTCTACGAGGAGGCCGAGAACTGGATGGGTGGGACGACGTCGGAGAGCGATGCCGTGCTCGAGCTCAGCGACTACCTCTTCATCGAAGAGGGCGAGGGCTTCAACGGCAACGGAACGGCACCCTACATCCTCGAGGCCGGCACGCTCGACGCCGAGCAGATCAAGGTCGAGACAGCCTACCTGAACAAGATGCTTGCCGATGCCATGGCCAGCAGCATGGGCGATGGCGACGACTGCACCGGCCTCATCGTCAATCCCCACTTCACCTCCGGCGACGGCTGGACGAAGGTAGGCTTTGCCGACTTCCCCGTCGGCCCTGAGAACTATCGCGTGGCCAGCTCCTACACCGTCCTGTTCGATGTCTATCAGGAGATAACGGGTCTTCAGAACGGTCTGTATGAGTTGAACCTCTACGACCTCTTCCGCCCTGCCGACTATGGTAGCGCCGACTACGACAAGACCCCGCGTGCCTATGTCTATATGAACAAGTTCCAGAAGAACCTCAACACGATTGAGAGTGGTGCGGGAGCCGAGCTAAAATATCCCGGCGAGACCAGCATCCCCGACGTGGGCTTCGTACCCAACGACGAGGAGTCGGCTGCCCAGGCCTTCCAGGATGGCCGCTATGCCCAGACGCTCTATGCCCTTGTCACCGACGGCACGCTTAAGCTGGGTGTCCGCAACGACCTGCGCTACGAGGGCTGCTGGGCTGTGTGGTCCGACATGAAGCTGACGTTCCGCGCCAAGAATGCTACCGCCCTTGCCGGTGCGCTCGAGCTGATGCTGCCCGAGGCAAAGGCCCTCTTGGCAAATAAGTGTGGCGTGGCTGAAATAGAGGCTCTTTCCGATGCTATCACCCTGGCTGAGAACGAGACCGACGGACATGCCCTCTACGATGCCTTCGTGGAGATGAAGCGTGCCATGGAGGCTGTCGAGGCCTCCACGCAGGCCTATGCTGACCTCCGCCTGGCTCTCGACCAGCTGAAGGAGGCCATCGACGCCAAGCCCGACTACGCCGATATCGCCAAGGCCAATGCCCTTTACAGCGAGGCACTCGACGGCTACGAAGCCGGTTCCTACAATGCCCAGGCAGCTGCCGACAAGACCGTCGAAGTCAGCTCGATGGTGGTTGCCATTAAGTTCGGCGGCGGAGGGGGTGAGCAGGACGTCACCGACCTCATCGTCAACCCGACGTTCGACCCCGAGCGCGGCAGCAAGGACAGCGGCACCATCGAGGGCTGGATTACCAGCGCCATGAACGGCTACAAGCAGTACACCGTCAGCTACAACCGCGCCGGCATCGAGCTCCACCAAACCATCAACGGTCTGAAGAAGGGCAAGTACAAGGTCACCGTCCACACCTACTACCGTGCCGGCTACTACGACGAGGAGTACGCTCTCTACCAGTCCGCCGGTGCTGAAGCCACCCACCTCACCACGCTCTACGCCCGTACCGCCAGTCAGACCTACGCGACGAAGGTGATGAACCTCTTCGAGGGCGCCAGCCCCACGAAGGTAGCCGACGAGAACTGCTACCAGTACGCAGACGGCGACATCAACGGCTGGTATGCTCCTGACGGCACCACGCCCACCGCAGCCTGGTTTGCTGACGGCCGCTACCTCAACGAGCTTGAGTTCGTCATCGACGAGGAGGGCGGCAGCGTCACCATCGGTTTGGAGAAGACCGAGATCCTGCCCAACGACTACGAGGTGGTCGGCGCCTGGAACCTCTACTACTACGGTGCTGACGACGAACCCGTCCGCACCGACGTCACCGACCTCATCGTCAACCCGACGTTCGACCCCGAGCGCGGCAGCAAGGACAGCGGCACCATCGAGGGCTGGACCACCAGCGCCATGAACGGCTACAAGCAATACACCGTCAGCTACAACCGTGCCGGCATCGAACTCCATCAGACCATCAACGGTCTGCCGAAGGGCGACTACGAGGTCACCGTCCACACCTACTACCGCGCCGGCTACTACGACGAGGAGTACGCTCTCTTCCAGAGCAGCGGCGCCGAGGCCACCCACCTCACCACGCTCTACGCCCGTACCGCCAGCCAGACCTACGCGACGAAGGTGATGAACCTCTTCGAGGGTGCCAGCCCCACGAAGGT
>JAILEU010000042.1 GCA_024697785.1 Bacteroidaceae bacterium
AGCTCCTCCTGCGCCTGCAAGTAACGCTTCTTGCGCTTACGGTCGATGAGCAGGAAGGTGATAGCCGTCCCTGAGAGGAGCGCGACAGCCAAAATCCCCATCCAGAACATAAACCGCGCATGGCGGGCTTTGAGTTGCTGGTCGTGTAGCTCAATGACATGGTTGTTTTGTATCTCTGCTATTTCCTGTTGCCTATTTATAGAATAAATGGAGTCCAACAGCGTGGTGTATTGGTTAACGAAGAAAGAAGTAGAGTCTGTTTTTCCTATTAAAGAACTGACCTGAGTCAACCCTTTGTATGTTGTACATAATGTGTAAATATCAGAGCTATTATTCAGAGCCTTCTGATAGTTTTCATAAGCAGGTATAGGTTCATCATTAGCCAATAGTATGTTCGCTTTTAATGCAAACGTCGCACCATTGTCTTTTTCATTCTGAAAGTAATCGCAATAACAATTAATGTACTCCAATGCTTTATCTACATCATTTAAGTGATTGAAGTGCAGTTTTGCCAGATCAAAATAGGTATAAAAACGATGCTCTATTGGAAAAGAGTTGTTTCGAATGACACATTGAAATAAACTGTCAGCTTTATTGTCTTCTCCATTGTATGCGGCTGCTATACCCATATAATAATCCACGTATCCTAAGTTAACCGAATCAGACGTACATGCATCCAACGACCGATATCGTTCGAAGGTTTCTAAAGCATTGTCGTTCATGTGGTTCTTCAAAAACTCTTTACCCAACTCGAACAAGCTATACGCAAAATACTTGTTTGTCGTATCAGGAAATAGGGTGGTAGCCCGAAGGAGGGCATCGATGGCATCGAGGTCGCGGTGCATATCTTTATAAGTGCAGCCGAGATAGTATTGCGCAAGGGCGGCACGCTGGGTTTTGCGCTTGGTGCCGTAGTAGTTCGTAGCGATAAGGGGGAGGGAGTCGGAAGTAAGCCGGACACGGCATTTGTAGTCGGCCTGCGTGCGCAGGAGGGCGTAAAGGGCAGCCTCCCCCTTCCCCCTTCTGAAGGAGGGGAGACCAGTGGACTCGGAAGCCCTTCCCTTTAGGGGAGGGTTGGGTGAGGCTATGCTGTCCAGCAGGGCGCGGGCGGCGTGGGGGGCGGTCTCCATGAGCGCTTCGGCACGGACGAGGGCGTCGTGGACGGCGGCATCGCGGCACGACGTGATGCTGCCTACCAGCGTCAGCAGCAGAACAAGATGGGGGAGATATCGGCGCAGGAGTTTCATTCATCTGTTGATTTCTGCTGCGAAGATACAACACAGCTGGAAAAAATGCAAGAATAAAGACGATTTTTCTTGTCCGCGCCTTTGGGATGGGAGCTATTAAGATAATGGATAAAGGATAATTGAGGGCGACACCCTATCTTTAATCCCCCTGCGGGGGCTTTTAGATAGGGGTCGCCTCGGAAAAATCAAATAAAATTTGCTTTTTCGCTCGGCTCACCCTATCTTTAATCCCCCTGCGGGAGCTTTTAGATAGGGGTCGCCTCGGAAAATTCAAATAAAATTTGCTTTTTCGCTCGGCTCACCCTATCTTTGCAGGCGATTTCGTCTGGGCTCTATAGTTCAATGGATAGAACGGAGGTTTCCTAAACCTTTGATCCGGGTTCGATTCCCGGTGGGGCTACATGATAGTTAAGAGTTAAGAATTAAGAGTTAAGGAGATAGTTCTGAATCCGAAGGCGTTTTCTTATCTCTACATACGAATCACTATAACTCTGCATTCATTATTATAGTGAAGAACCAAGACTTGTTCCCGTTGGCTGACGAATCGTTACTGAACCGCTATCGTTATTGCCCGCTATGCGGCAGCAGCCGGTTTGAGCTGAGCGGCGTGCGTTCACGCCGCTGTGGCGACTGTGGCTTCGAGCTGTACCAGAACGCGTCGGCTGCCGTAGCCGCGTTCGTGGTGGACGAGCGTCGTGGGCTGCTGGTGTGCAAGCGGGCCAAGGAGCCTGCCAAGGGTACGCTGGACCTGCCGGGCGGCTTCGTGGACCCCGACGAGAGCCTCGAGCAGGGCCTTGCGCGCGAGCTGCAGGAGGAGATTGGCTGTGCCCCCGCCACGACCCGCTACCTCTTCTCCATCCCCAACCGCTACGTGTGGGGCGACGGCTACGTGCCGACGACGGACAGCTTCTTCTGCTGCACGCTGCCCGACGACGCGGCCCTTGCCGCAGCCGACGACGTGGACGACATCCGCTGGATGGCGCTGGCGGACATCCGCCCCGCGGACTTCGGCCTCCGCTCGATAGCCCAGGCCGTAGAACGCTTTTTGATGGCGCAAAGGTAGATTTTTGCATTTTTCGTCCACGTTTTTTCGTTTTTCATTTTAAATGTAGTACCTTTGTCACCGATTATGGGGAAGAAGAAAAAAAAACATACGATTGACGTGCAGTTCATCACGGCCTGCATCAGTACGTCGTTGGTTTTGCTCCTGCTGGGCACGGTGGCCTTTTTCGTGCTGACGGCAAACAGCCTGTCGGTCTATGTGCGCGAAAACCTGGAGCTTTCGGCGCTTGTCCACGACGGGACGACGCCCGCCGAGGTGGACCGCGTGGTGAAGCGCATCGAAGCCCAGCCCTACGCCAAGGAGGTGCGCTTCATCTCGAAGGACGAGGTGCTGCAGCAGGAGACGGCGCTCATGGGCGTTGACCCCACGGAGTTCCTCGGCCTCAACCCCTACACCGCCTCGATTGAAATCCGCCTCAAGGCCGACTATGCCAACGGCGACAGCCTGGCCTGGATAGGCGAGAGGCTGCGCCACGAGGCGTGCATCTCGGACATCAGCTACCCGAGCGACCTGGTGAACAACCTGAACGGCAACATCCGCAAGATCAGCCTCGTGATGCTCGTCCTGGCCCTCGCCCTGCTGCTCATCTCGTTTGCCCTGATCAACAACACCATCAAGCTCACCATCTATTCGCAGCGGTTCCTGCTGCATACGATGAAGCTGGTGGGGGCAGGGTGGAGCTTTATCCGGCGGCCGTTCATGGTGCGCAACTTCTGGATTGGCATCGCCTCGGGGCTGCTCGCCCTGGCCATGATGTCAGGCGGAGCGTATGCCCTGATGCACTACGAGCCACGCCTCGTGGAGCTGATGGACGTCAAGGCCGTCGCCCTGGTGGCGGCGGGCGTCATGCTGTTCGGCGTGCTCATCACCATGATATGCGCCCGCGTCTCCATCAACCGCTTCCTGCGCATGAAGGCCGGAGACCTGTACTACATTTAAAAAATTAGGAATTAGAAATTAGGAATTATCGTTTAATGTTTAACGACCATGCGGAAGGAGCTTTTTAGTTAAGAGTTAAGAATTAAGAGTTAAGAAAAATTGGTCAGAGGACGTGTTCGTTAAACGTTAAACATTAAACGTTAAACCAATCTTCATTCTTCATTTACAATTTATTCCATAAACCTGAACTTAGAGCTAAAACATCGATATGAACAAGAGATTTACGTTTGAGAAAATCAACTACATCCTGATGGCTGCCGCCGTGGTGGTCATCATCCTTGGGTTTGTGTTGATGACGGGCGCCAGCTCAACGGAGACGGCCTTCGACCCCGCCATCTTCAACGCCCGCCGCATCAAGGTAGCCCCCATCATCTGCTTCGTGGGCTTCGTGTTTATGATTTTTGCCATCATGTACCACCCGAAGAAGAAAGAAGAGCATGAGCTGGATTGAAGCATTGATACTGGGCCTTGTGCAGGGGCTGACGGAATACCTGCCCATCAGCAGTAGCGGCCATCTGGCCATCGGCTCGGCGCTCTTCGGCGTCAACGGCGAGGATAACCTCGCCTTCACCGTTGCCGTACACGTCGCTACGGTGCTCAGCACCATCGTCATCCTCTGGAGGGAGATTGTCTGGATTTTCCAGGACCTCTTCAAGGGCAAGTGGAACGAAGGGACGCGCTATGCCGTCAACATCCTCATCTCGATGATTCCCGTGGCCATCGTGGGCTTTTTCTTCAAGGACCAGGTTGAGGCCATCTTCGGCTCAGGGCTGACGGTGGTGGGCTGCTGCCTGCTGGTGACGGCGGCGCTGCTGGCCTTCTCCTTCTTTGCCAAACCCCGCCAGCGCGAGAAGATATCCCCGCTCCACGCGTTCGTCATCGGCATCGCCCAGGCCGTGGCCGTGCTGCCCGGCATCTCACGCTCGGGCTCGACCATAGCCACCGGCCTGCTGCTGGGAAACAAAAAAGAGACGCTGGCCCAGTTCTCGTTCCTGATGGTCATCCCGCCCATCCTCGGCGAAGCGCTGCTGGACGTGAAGGACATCGTCGTCGATGGCGCCGACGCCCTGGGCGGCAACATCTCGCTGGGGGTGCTGGCCGTGGGCTTCGTGGCGGCCTTCCTCGCCGGATGCGCAGCCTGCAAATGGATGATTAACATCGTACGCCGCGGAAAGCTCATCTGGTTTGCGGCCTACTGCGCCGTCGTCGGCCTCGCCGTTCTCATCTTCTCGTAATGCCCGCTTATGGACTTCCAGGACGGCGAAATACTCTATGTGAACAAGCCCTACCGCTTCACCTCGTTCGACGTGGTGAACAAGATGCGCTGGCAGCTGTGCCGTGCGCTGGGGGTTAAGAAGCTCAAGGTGGGCCATGCCGGCACGCTCGACCCGCTGGCGACGGGCGTGATGATTGTCTGCACCGGCCGCGCCACCAAGCGCATCGAGGAGTTTCAAGCCCACACCAAAGAGTACGTCGCCACCCTGCGCCTGGGAGCTACCACGCCGTCGTTCGACCTCGAGAAGGAGATCGATGCCTACTATCCCACCGAGCATATCACCCGTCTGATGGTTGAGGAGGTGCTGTCGCGCTTCGTCGGCACCATCGAGCAGGTGCCCCCCACGTTCTCAGCCATCAAGGTAGGCGGCGTGCGTGCCTATGACATGGCCCGTAAAGGCCGTGACGTCGAGCTGAAGCCCAAGACGCTCGTCATCGACGAGATAGAGCTGATTGACTGCTCGCTGCCCGACACCATCACTATCCGCGTCGTCTGCAGCAAGGGCACCTACATCCGCGCCCTGGCACGCGACATCGGCGAGGCCCTCCAGAGCGGCGCCCACCTGACAGCCCTCTGCCGCACACGCGTCGGCAACGTCACCCTCAACGACTGCATCGCCCTCGACGACTTCCCCCAATGGCTCGCATCACACACCGAGGTGGCTAATGGCTAGTTTTTTAATGAAGAATGAAAAATGAATAATGAAAAATAAAATGTCCTGTATGCAACATTCCCTTTCCTCTGCCAGCTCCTCCGTTGGCAAAGCTATTTATTCTTCATTTTTCATTTTTCATTTTTCATTTTAATTTTAATTCCTAATTCCTAATTATATATGAAGCTCTCCCAATTCAAGTACAAGTTGTCTGAAGACCGCATCGCCCAGGAACCTGTTTACCATCGCGACGAATCGAAGCTCATGGTCGTCCATCGCGACACAGGCGAGATAGAGCACGTCCTCTTCAAGGATATCCTCCGTTACTTCGATGAAAACGACGTTTTCGTATTCAACGACACCCAGGTGTTCCCCGCCCGCCTGTTCGGCAACAAGGAGAAGACCGGTGCGCGCATCGAGGTGTTCCTGCTGCGCGAGCTGAATGCCGACATGAGGCTGTGGGACGTCCTCGTCGATCCTGCCCGTAAGATCCGCATCGGCAATAAGCTCTATTTCGGCGAAGACAACAGCATGGTTGCCGAAGTGATTGACAACACCACATCGCGCGGCCGCACCCTTCGCTTCCTCTATGACGGCACGCACGAAGAGTTCAAGCAGCATCTCTACAACCTCGGTGTTGCCCCGTTGCCCCCTTACATCCGCCGTGCCTCCACACCCGAGGACCTCGAGCGCTTCCAGACCATCTACGCCACCCGCGAAGGAGCCGTCACCGCGCCCGGCGCCGGACTGCACTTCAGCCGTGAGCTGCTGAAGCGTATGGAAATCAAGGGCATCGAAACCGCTTACGTCACCATGCACATCGGACTGGGCAACTTCCGCAGCATCGATGTCGAAGACCTCACGAAGCACAAGATGGACTCTGAGCAGATGTTCGTTGAGGCCGACGCCTGCAACAAGGTCAACACGGCGAAGGAAACGGGCCATCGTGTCTGCGCCATCGGCACCTCCGTCGTCAAGACAATGGAAACCGCCGTCGGCTCGGACGGACTGCTGAAGGAGTACGAGGGATGGACCAACAAGTTCATCTTCCCCCCCTACGACTTTACCCTCCCCACGGCGATGGTCACCAACTTCCACCTCCCCATGTCGCCGATGCTGATGATGGCGTGTGCCTTCGGCGGCTACGACTATGTCATGCGAGCCTACGAGCAGGCTGTCAAGACCGACTACCGCTTCGGCGCCTACGGCGACGCCATGCTCATCATTTGATGGAGTTAAGCATTAAGAGCTTTTCCATGTCCTCGCTTGTCTATCTTGGTCTCGGTTCTAATCAGGGCGACCGTCATGCACTTCTGGAGCAGGCTGTCGCCCTGCTCGTTGAAAAGGTAGGCACAGTTGTCGCCCGCTCATCCATCATCGAGAGCGAGCCCTGGGGGTTTACCTCCCCCAACAAATTCCTCAACATGGTTGTCAGTATGGAGACGAGCCTCAGTCCCTCGCGTCTCCTCACCGTCACCCAGCGCATCGAGCGCCAGCTTGGCCGCACCCATAAAAGCACTCCCCTCCCCACGTCTCAAACACCCCTTCCCTCCAATCTTCCCTCTTCCCTCTTCCCTCTTCCATCATCTTACTCCGACCGCCCCATCGACATCGACATACTCCTTTATGCCGACCGTCTCATCCATACCCCCCGCCTTACGGTGCCCCATCCCCTGATGCTACGGCGCGAGTTCGTCTGGCGTCCCCTGCTCGAGATAGCCCCTGACATCCTCTGGCCCCCCACCGCCCAACCCCTCCGCGACGTCCTCAATACGTTGTAGATAAGGCTGACACCTTCAAAAGTCGTCTTCAACTACAAAAAATAAGGAAAATGGTGCACTTTTTGGTGCGACATGCGTGTATATGAAAAAAAATGTTTATTTTTGCAGGCACAAAAAATACAACACATGAGAGATACGAGAAAAATGCTGCTGCTTGCTATGGCCTTGCTGGCTGCCCAGGCTAATGCACAAAAGGTTGTGGAGGTACACGGAAAAGGCACATACGTCGTCGGTGAGAACGATAACATCACGCTCACGGAGGCCAAGTTGCGCTGCATCGAATGGGCTAAGACCGATGCCATTGAGCAGGCGTTCGGCAAAAGCATTACCTCGAACATCATCGACACAAACATGTCGTCCACCGGAGCGGAAGGAACCGTCGAGAGCTCCTACTTCTGGATGAACACCGAGGCTATGTCGCGCGGCGACTGGCTGGGCGATACTCGCGAACCCGAAATCAACGTAGAGTACATCAAAGGCGAACTCTTCTTTACCGCCGAGGTGTGGGGCAAGGCCCGCGAAATCACCCGAGCAAAGACGAACCTGAAATGGAGCATCCTGAAGGATGTGGAGGGCCGGCAGATCGAGAGCACGGAGTTCTCGTCGGGCGAACGGTTTTTCGTCCGCTTCCGCTCGCCCGCCGACGGCTATGTCGCTGCCTACCTCATTCAGAGCAACAGCAGCGAGGCCACCTGCCTGGTGCCCTACAAGACAGACACGACGGGGCGTTTCGAAGTCAAGGGGGGACGGGAAATCACCTTCTTCGACAAGACGGCCACGCCCGCCGCACCCTACTACATCAACCTGACCACCGACCAGGCTTTCGAGATGGACGGCATCGTGATCATCTACTCTCCCAACCCCTTCACGAAGTGCGACGACACCACGGGCGATGCACGCCACCTGAATTTCCTCGGCGCACGTGACTTCCGCAGCTGGCTCCGAAAAAGCCAGCAGGCCGACCGCGAGATGGTGGTCGAGACGCGCTGGGTGAAAATCACCAACGACAAGGCTTCTATAATGGATAATTGACAATTGATAATTGATAATTAATTTTTTTATCTTCCATTGCGCCTATGGCGCGAAGCTTCATGCTTTACCTTCAGAAACTCAAAAAACGTGATTAATAATCAGATTTTAAATATGAAAAGAACATTTTTGCTTTGTGCAGTCTGTCTGTCGGCGCTGACGACGTTCGCCCAGGTGGAGAACGGCGATGAACGCTGGACAAATATCGACTGGAAGGAAGATTCTACCGAAATCGTCACCATCGACGACATCATCAAGGAACAGCAGGCGGTGACTTCGCGCAACACGCGTGAAAACCACTTTGCCGACGTCTGGGGACGGCGCGGGTTCTTTAACATCGCCTACAACAAAACGGCGAGCCTCATGCCTGTGCCGGGTGAAGTGGTCCAGACGGGCTATGCGCCCATCGCAAAGGGACAGTTCAACGGCGTCACCGCCGACTGGAGCGCTGCCCTGCAGAGAGGACGCAACTACCGTCTTCACAAAAAGCCCATCGCCAATACCGTGCAGATAAACCTCGACTACACGGGCCTCGACCTCTCGGTCAGCCACTATCGGCCCGCAGCCAGCAAAGTACTCTATGACAGCCGCGAGAAATACACGATGAACGTCGAGAACGGCACCAAGAGCTACTACTACACGCCGTGGAACCTGGAGAAGTACGAAGCCACCTATGGCATGTCGCTCGGTCCCTCAATAACCATCGCCCCGTTCAACTACGTGAACTACGACGGCATTCACTTCATGAAGCTCAACGTCTATTATCACGTCGGCTATCAGGCATCGGTGCTCTATATGCTGAATAACAAGGATGCTGATGCCAATCCCCACACCGAATATTCGGCTACAAAGAACTACGACGAGATGGCAACCAACCTGAAGCTGCTGTGGGGCCACGGCATGTACACCTTGTTCGGCATGAACCTGTCGTGGAAGGTCATCGGCGTGGGCTTCGAGAGCCGCACCGGCAAAACCCGCTACCAGCCGCTCAACACCAGCGACTTCGGTACCACCGCCAGCAACTTTAACTCGTCGTTCACACGCTTCTACATTCAGTTCAGAATGTGATGCTGCGCTGGAAGTCATTTATTAGAAACAATAATACCAAGAATGATATGAAAAAGTACCTTGTCACAACTTTGATGTTCCTCCTCTGCCTTCCGGCCGGATGGGCACAGTCCATCTACAAGACCGAGGGCACCTGCGGCAAAGACACCAAGTGGTCTTTCGACGGTGTCACCCTCACGATTGTCAACAACAGCAAAGAGGGCGCCTACGTCTCCATTGCCGACTATGACACAAAACACCAGATTGCTCCATGGGCGAAAAAGAAGCTCGATGTGAAGAAGGTGCAGATCGGTTCGGGCATTGTTCGCATCGGCTCGTGCGCCTTTGCGGGAATGGAAAGCCTTCAGGAGGTCGTTTTCTTCTCGAACGACCTTGTGCAGATTGGCTGGGGAGCCTTTCTGGGTTGTTCGCGCCTGCGCAACATCTCGCTGCCCATCAGCCTGCGCAGCATTGAGACCATTGCCTTCGCCCGCTGCACCTCACTCAACAGCGTGAAGATTCCCGACCAGTGCCGTGTGGCTGACCAGGCATACGTCTCGTGTACCAATATGAAGAGTGTCGAGCTCAGCCCCACCGCCATCCTGGGCCATCACGTCTTTGCCAGCGAAGTGACGATCGACGGCCGCGCCCGCCATGCCCTCTACAGCGGCGAGGTGCGCCGTCTGCCCTCTTACATCAATGCCGGCAATGCCGCTGAGTATGGCTTTGCCCCCGTTGCCATCGAGAAGCTCACGGCAGGACGCGTGCTCGACATCGATTACGACTACATGACGTCCGGCGTCGATTCCATCATCCCGCAAGGCTATCGTGCCCGCAACAACACCTACGCCCTCATCATCGGCAACCAGAACTATCGTTTCGTCTCAGACGTGCCCTATGCCATCCACGACGCCCGCGTCTTTGCCGAGTATTGCCAGAAGACCCTCGGCATCCCCGCCCAGAACATCCACGTCACCGAAGATGCCACCAAACAGATGATTCTCGAGGAAGAACTTGAGGACTGGGTGCAGACCATCCCCGACAGAGAGGGGAAGAACCTCATTGTCTATTATGCCGGTCACGGCGTGCCCGACGTGAAGAATAAGAACAAGGCCTACATCCTGCCCACCGACGTGCGCGGCACCAGCCCGCAGCGTGGCATAGCCCTCGATGCCTTCTATGCCCGTCTGGGCGACTTGGCATTCCACCAGACCAGTGTCTTCCTTGATGCCTGCTTCAGCGGCGTGAACCGCGAAAACGAAGGCGTCACCGACGGCCTGCGTGGCGTCGAGATAGAAGCCGAGGATGCCGCGCTGGGCGGCGGCAACGTCGTCGTGTTCTCTGCTGCCCAGGGCAACGAAACTGCACAGGGATATCCCGAACAGGGGCATGGACTCTTCACTTACTTCCTGCTGAAGGAGATGCAGGATACTGGTGGTACCGTTACCTTCGGACAGCTCTCCGACCATCTCCACCGCAATGTCTCAAACCGTGCCCCGCAGCTGAAGATGCGCAAGTCGCAGACTCCCGCCACAAACCCCTCCGACAAGATTGCCGACACTTGGCGCAATCTGTCGTTCTGATTAATAGAAGCCTTTTTTAGACTATCAGACTGACAGACTTCAGACTGACAGACTATTCAGACTAACAGATAATACTGTCGCTTCTGAATCATTAGCGATACATTCATCTGATAGTCTGAATAGTCTGAAGTCTGATAGTCTTATCTGTTAGTCTGACAGTCTGTAGTCTGCCAGTCTATAATAGTTTTTTATTCCGTGATGATGCTGAATTCGGCACCCGAGGCATAGTCGGCGCCACGCTGTTCGCTGAGGGCGCGGAAGCGGATGTAGCGGGCAAGAACGGGGGTGGGGAAGAGCACCGTGTGGGGCTTTTTGCCGCGGGGGAATGAGCCACTGACCACGGGGCTGCCCCAGTTGCGGGCATCGGTGGAAACGTAGATTTCGTAGTCTTTCACATCGCCGTTCGAGCTGTCGCGGCGGGTGGTGTAGGTGATGCCCTTGATGGTTTTCAGCTTCCCTGCATCGAAATCCACCCAGTGGGGATAGGTGCCCATAGTGATGCTGTACATCGTGTGCCAGAAGGTGTCGGGATCGCCGTCGGCGAAGGCTTCGGCGCTGCCCTCGCTGGGCTCGATGCTCGAGGCGTAGATGACTTCCAACTGTCCTTCCGGCTTGGGGATGACGGGCATAGCTGGCATGGCGGCACTGCCGCTGACGGCACAGCCGCTCTTGGCGCTGAGCGGACGGATGAGGAAGCCGAACTGCGTGGGTTCAGCCACGGCACGGTCGATGAGCAGCGGGGCACCTTGTCCGCAGCTGTTGCCGCCAAGGCCGGTGACCTTGGCATCGAGGGTGAGGTAATAGTGTTCGCGCTCAGGCAGCTGGTAGGGATGAGCAGCCAGCGTCAGGTCGAGTGCACTCCACGGACTGACGCTAAAGGAGAATGCCGGAGCGGCTGAGGCCAGGGATGAGGCCTCGCGCTGACTGGCGAGCATGGCGTCAGCGCCCGCGGAACGAGGGACGGTAGCGATGATGGAGGCACCGCTGCGAGCCGTGCGCCCGGTGGGAACGGTGCTGAGCCTGAGCCAACGCGTACCCTCGTGGTTGCCGTTCTCCTGCGGGAACGTATATTCGGTGGTGAGGGCGCCGATGGGAGCGGAGTAGATGCCGATGTTGGCACAGGCCATACGGTCGTTGTAGTTCTCCATGGGGCCACGGCCGTAGTAGTTCACGACGTCAAGCGTCTTCGGGAACTCCATGACATAGCCCAGACGGCCGAGGGCGGTCTTCTGGCGGTTGGAGGTGATGGCCGAGGCCAGCTCGATGCTGCCGTCGGGATAGATGGTCCAGACGACGTTGGAAACGAATTTGAATGAGGCGTCGGTGAAGGGGTTGTCGGTGTCCTCCTCGATGGTGGGGTGTCCGCTGGCGGTGCCGCCGACAAGCCGTGCCCCGCAAGGAGCCTGGCTGGTGACGGTGAACGTGAGGCGGATGCTGCCGTCCTTCTGTTTTGTCACCTTGGGAGCGGTGGCGGTGTGGCGCAGGTTGTGAAGGCCGTTCGCCAGCCAGCCGTTGACGGCCCAGTTGTCGTTGTTCACAAAGGCACGGTAGGCGTTGAGCTTCGGGCCGCAGCCGTCGGGGATGATGACGTCGCCGTCGTATGAGAGACGGTGGATGGTGCCCTGCTTCATGTCAAACACGACGTTGAAGCCGTCGCCTTGGATGGTGTAGAGGGGAGTCTTTGCCTGCGAGACAAAAACGCCCGTTTTCATCGGGGCTTTCCCCTCCTGCAGCGCTGCCACCGAGGGACGTACGGGTGCCGGTTTCAGGGAAAGCTGCTGTTCTGCCACGACATAGCCCTTCTTTGCCCAGGGGAGGTCGGCGTCCTGCATCAGCTGGATGTTCAGGAAGTACTCGCCGTCGCCCGGCAGTCCGTTGATGAATTCGTCGGGCAGATTGACCTCGAACGCGCTGCGCGGTGAGAGGCTGAACATCGCGTTGCGGGGCTGGAGGTCGAGGTTGCCTTCGTCGATGGTCTCCCCGTCGCGTACGAGAGCCCAATGGACGTCGCAGGTGAACGGCTCGAAATACTGCTTGTTGAAGGCTCTTACCTTGCTGCCGGTCAGTTGGATGTCAATGGGTTGGTGGACGCGCTTCACCTCGTAGTACTGCGGTTTGGGCGTACGGTCGCCGAAGATGATGCCGTTCATCACGAACTGCCCGTCGTTGGGTGTGTCGCCGAAGTCACCTCCATAGGCCAGATAGCGTGTGCCGTCGGGGGTGTAGTTATACATCGACTGGTCCACCCAGTCCCAGATGGCACCTCCCATGAAGAAGTTGGTGCTCTCGATGGCTTCCCAGTAGTCGGCAAAATTGCCGAGCGCGTTGCCCATGGAGTGGGCATATTCGTTGATATGGAAGGGGTACTTGATGTCGTAGCTACCCCTGACGGCGCCGCGCACCCAGGGGATGGAGGGATACTGGTTCGAGCCGATGTCGGCGATGGCGTTGTTGCGCTCGTACTGCACGGGACGGCTCTGGTCGAACGCCTTGATGGCGTCGTAAGCAGCCTGGAAGTTCCGCCCCGGACCCGCCTCGTTGCCCATGCTCCAGATGACGATGCTGGGGTGGTTGTAGTTCTGATGCACCATCTCCATGTTGCGTGCCACGTGGGCTGCTTCCCATTCCCCCGGGTGCGACAGCGATGCCTCGCCGTAGTAGTATTCGTGGCTCTCGACGTTCGCCTCGTCCATGAGGTAGATGCCATAGCGGTCGCAGAGGTAGTACCAGTAGGGATCGTCGGGATAGTGGCTGTTACGGACGTGGTTGATGTTGGCGCGCTTCATCAGGAAGAGATCCTCCTCCATCATCTCACGCGTCAGGGCGTGTCCGACGGCGGGATGGCTCTCGTGCCGGTTGACGCCCCGCAGCTTCACCGTCTTGCCGTTGACGTAGAAGTAGCGTCCTGCCAGCCCGAATTCGTCGTTCTCCGCCGCCGTCTCTTTGATCTCCACCTTGCGGAAACCCGTGTAGGTCGAGAAGGTCTCGACCGTTCTGCCGTATGTATCCTCCAGATGGCCTACGACCGTATAGCGCCACGGCGCTTCGGCCGACCATTTGACAGGGTTCGTCATCGTGATGGTGGTGGTGACGGCCTGCGAGCCGCCGTCTGCCTCGATGTCGAAGGCATCGTCCACCTCGAAGGCATCTACCAGCACGTTCTCGTCGCTGTAGAGAGTGTTCTTATAGATAGCATAGGAGAGCCTGTAGCTGCTGGCGCGTGAGGCTGTGAGGTTGCGCACGTCGGCGGTGAGCGTCAGCGTGCCGTCCACATAGTCCTCGCTGAGGTCGGGGGTGATGGTGAAGTCGCGTACCTGTACCTTCGGCTTCGCCTCAAGGGCCACCGTACGGAAGATTCCCGGCAGGCGGAACATGTCCTGTGCCTCGAGGAACGACCCGTCGCTCGAACGATAGACCTCGACGGCAAGTACGTTGTCACCTTCGACAAGGTAAGGGGTGATGTCGAACTGTGCCGTGTTTCGGCTGTTCTTTGAGAACCCCACGAAATAGCCGTTCACCCAGAGGTAGAAGAACGAGTCAACGCCGTCGAAGTTGACGAAGACCTCCCTTCCGTCCCAGCCCTCGGGCAGGGAGAAGCTGCGCCGGTACGAGCCCACCTCGTTCCTCACGCTGTAGGTAGTCCAGTTCTCGGGTGGAGTGCGCATGACGCCGCCGCGCCAGTCGTCCACCTTCACCTCGTGCCAGAAGATGACGGGTTGGTTCACGTAGATGGGGGTGCCATAGCGCTGCCTGCCGTCTTTCTGCAGCCCCTGTATGTTCCACGAACCGGGTACGGCGATGTCGTCCCACGCCGTGTCGTCGAAGTCAGGGGCATAGAAATGCTTAGGCCGTTCGTCGGGGTTGGGTGCCCAGTGGAACTTCCATGTGCCGTCCAAGCTCAGCCAGTAGGCGCTGTTTTCGGGAAGCACGCGGCGTGCCGACTCCTCGTCGGCGAACGAAAAGAACCACGCGTGGGGCATCTCCTTGTTCAGGGCGAGCTCTTCGGGGCTCTGCCATTCGGTGCCCTTGGGCTGGATGGCGTCGGCATAGTGGAAACCGGCGAGGCCGTCGTCGGCACTCGCGCTAAGGCATACGGCTACAAGGCCGAGCAGGAAGAGGTGACTTTTCATAGTGGGTATTACTTGATTATTGTTGATTAAGGTACGAGTAAGCGAGTAAAAAAATCAGGTGTAGATGAGTGTGGAGAAACGGTTGGGAGCGAGGATGTCGGCAGCGATGGCTTGTAGGGCATCGGGGGTGAGGGCGTCGAGTCGCTGAAGAAGCTCGGCACGGGTGGTGGGACGGCCATAATGGAGGCAGGCTTTGCCCATGGCGAGGGCGTTGTTCTCAAAGTTATCGGCAGCGACGCCTATCTGTCCCATGAGCTGACGGCGGGCAGCGGCAAGCTGACGGGAGGAGAGGGGAGCGTCGATGAGGCGTTGCAGCTCAGCATGTGTGAGGGCCATGCATCGCTCAGCGTCGGCGGGGGCGCAGCCATAGCAGACAGAGAAAGTGGAAGTGTCGGTGTAGGTGGAGATGTTGGCTTCGACGTTATAGACGAGGCCGAGTCGTTCGCGCAGGGCGACGTTGAGCCGGCTGTTCATGCCTGGGCCGCCCAGCAGGTTGCTGAGCAGGGCAAGGCCGATGCGGCGAGGGTCGGCATGTGGATAGGCGGTGGTGCCGGTGGCGACAAGCGTCTGATGGGTGTGCCGATGGCGATGCTCGGTGCGTGGTTGGGCATTGGATGGCGCGGTGCGCCCCGCAAGAGGTGTGCCCGAGGGAAGGTCGGAAGTGAGCTGTGCCGCCAGCCGCTCGATACGCGGTAGTGGAATGTTGCCATAGACGAACAGTACGGCGCGGGCAGGGCAGTAGTGGCGGGCGGTGAAGCGACGGGCATCGGCAGCGTCGAATCGGCGTACACTGCGAGGGGTGCCAAGGATATTGTGGCCTAAGGGGTGTCCGCTGAAGAGGAGATCCTCGAAATCATCGAGGATGAGCTCGGAGGGGCTGTCGGCATAGCTGTCGATTTCATCGAGGATTACGGCCCGTTCCTTAGAAATCTCCGCCTCGGGGAAGGTGCAGTGAAAGACGATGTCGGTGAGGAGGTCGAGGGCGCGGGCGAAGTCGTGCTTGAGCAAGGCGGCATAGACGACCGTCTCCTCCTTGCCGGTGTAGGCGTTGAGGTCGCCGCCTACATTCTCCATGCGGTTGAGGATGTGCCAGGCACGGCGTCGGGCAGTGCCCTTGAAGAGGGTGTGTTCGACAAAATGGGCAAGGCCATGCTCGCCTGGAGCTTCGTCGCGCGTGCCGGCATCGATGGCATAGCCCATATAGACGACATCGGTGGGCGACGACTGGTGGATGATGCGAAGGCCATTGGACAATGTGGCGGTCTCGAAGGGATATTCTTTCATAATTCTCTGCAAAGATAGTGCAAGGCGAGAGATAATGAAAATTTATTTTCAATTATCCGAGCCGCCGCCTATCTAAAACAATCGTTAAAGATAGTGCAAGGCGAGAGATAATTAAAATTTATTTTCAATTTTAACTGCGTTTTCGTCTGTCGCGACTCGGCATAAATTGCACAAGTGCATTTCTGCTCTCGCTGCTTCATCCGTTGGCTACACCTTCGTCCGTCGCGACTCGGCAGAGTTCAAGCAAGCTTGACTTTGCGCTCGCTGCTCCGTCCGTTCCGAGCCGCCGCCTATCTAAAAGCCCCGAAGGGTGTTAAAGATAGGGTGAGCCGAGAGATAATGCAAATTTATTTGAGCCCTGATGAGGATATTTGGGGAAAGATGTTTATTTTTGCAGAAAAAAACGATGAATATGGTCAGGACGATAGGTGTATTCTGCTCAGCGGCAGAGAATATTGATCGTAAGTTTTTCGATGCTGCTCACGAAGTGGGCGCTTGGATGGCACAGCAGGGTATCACGCTGGTGTATGGTGGCGCTGCCATGGGACTGATGGAAGAGGTGGCACGTGGCGTGAAGTCGGGCGGCGGACACACGGTGGGCGTGGTGCCCAACCGGCTGGTGCAGCGCGAGGTGCAGAGCAGCCTGTTGGATGAGGTGGTGCTGTGCGGCACGCTGGCGGAGCGTAAACAACTGATGCTGGAGCGCAGCGACCTGCTGCTGGCCTTGCCGGGCGGCATAGGCACGCTGGACGAGGTGTTCCATGTCATGGGAAGTGCCACCATCGGCGAACACCACAAACGGGTGGTGCTTTACAACATTGACGGATTTTGGGACGAGTGCATGGGGATGCTCAGCAAGATGAACCGCGAAGGGTTTATACGTGGCAGACTGAGCGACTATGTCGTGACAGCAGCCTCAGTCGGAGAAATATTAGCGCCTGAGGCGCCTCAGGCGCAATTGATAATTGATAATTGATAATTGGGAATTAGGAATTGGTGCAGCTGCATCTATGAACGAATACTTCATCTGATTAAAAAACATAAAAGAATATGCGAAAGGTAATCGGTATCGGCGAGACAATTCTCGACATCATCATCCGCGACGGAAAGCCCACGGGGGCTGTGCCGGGCGGCTCGACGTTCAATACCATGGTATCGCTTGGCCGAATGGGTACGCCGGCGGTGTTCCTCACCGACGTGGGCGACGACCATGTGGGCCGCGTCATACGGGACTTTATGAAAGACAACGGGGTGGACGACACGTATGTGAGCGTGTGGGCCGACAAGCAGAGCCCCGTGTCGCTGGCATTCCTCGACAAGGACAACAATGCGCAGTACGAGTTCTACCGCGAGCCTTTCCCTGCCGAGCGCGAGCCGATGCTGCCGGAGGTGACGGCGGAGGACATCGTGGTGTTCGGTTCGTACTACGGCCTTGACCCACTGACGCGCTCGCGTGTGTCGGCGCTGCTGAGCCTGGCTCGCGAGCGTGGCGCCATCGTGGTGTATGACGTTAACTTCCGCGCCAACCACAAGGCAGAGGCGGTGAAGCTGACGGGCACGCTGCTTGAGAATATGGAGTATGCTGACATCATCCGCGGCTCGAACGAGGACTTCGGTATTCTTTTCGGCCTGAGCGACGGGGCGTCGGTATATCGGCAAAAGACGGCCTTCTATTGCCCACGTCTAGTCTATACGCGTGGTGCCGAGGGGGTTGACCTCTACGCCAGCGGCGTAGAAGCTCATTATCCGGCGCAGCCTCTGACGGAGGTGGTGAGCACCATCGGCGCCGGCGACAGCTTCAACGCTGGCCTCATCTATGGCCTGCTGCGCAGTCGTGTGCGCCGTGCCGACCTCGACACGCTGTCGCCATCCGACTGGGACGGCATCGTCCGCAGTGCCCTGGCCTTTGCTGCCAGCACCTGCCAGAGCCTCGAGAACTACGTTGCGAGGGGGTTCTTAGGCGCCTTTGACGCAATTGATAATGGATAAGGGTCCATTATCCATTAAATATTAGAACCTTATCCACTCTTCGGGGTTGAGGCGCTGGAGGTCTTTTCGTAGCTGGAACTGGAGGATGGTGTCGCCCGTGGGGTCGGTGTGGATGGTGCCGAGGGTGGTGCCGCCTTTCACCTTGTCGCCCTGACGGACGCTGATGGTGGCGAGGTTGCAGTAGACGGAGATGTAGTTGCCGTGGCGGACGAGCACGCCGTAGGTCTTGCGCGAGGGATGTTCGAAAACGGTGCTGACTTCGCCATCGAAGATGCATCGGGCGGTGGTGCCCTGTCCGCACTTGAGGTCGACGCCCGGATTGTTGACCTTGACGTTTTTCATGCCGCCGAGCTCGCGGATGCCGTAGTGGGCCACGAGCATGTAGTTGCCCTGCACGGGAACGGGCAGACGCCCCTTGTTGCTCGTGAAGGAGCCGGAGAGCTTGACGTCGTCGGCACTCATCTTGAAGCCGCCTCCGGACGAAGTGGCTGTGCCTGTCGCGGCCTTACCCTTGGCGGAGGATTTAGAAGCGCTCTCTCCCTTCGCCTTCTTGGCCTGCGAAGCTCGGATTTGTTCGTTGATGAGCTGCTCAATCCGTTTGTCGAGCCGGTCGCGCTCGCTTTGCTGTCGGGCCAGCTCGCTCTTGATGGTGGCCTGCTGCCGTTGTAGACGGCTGACGAGGGCTTTCCGCTCGGTCTGCTGGGCGTCGAGGGCACGCTGCTCGGCTTGTCCGCGGGCAAGGAGCTCGGCCTGCTGCGTCTTCAGCGTTTCAAGGCTGGCGCGTTTCTCTTCCAGCTCGTGTTGTCGGGCCTGTATCTCGCGGCCCTGAGCCACCTGGAAGTTAGAGTACTCGCCCAGATAGCGCAGGCGGCGGTACATCTGGCGGAAGGTGTCGGACGAAAGGAGGAAGAGCAGTTTGTTTTCGAACGAACCCCGATGGACGCTTTGGCTGAGGGCGTTGGCGTAGCGCTCCTTGCGTTTCTGCAGCTCGGCCTCCAGCTCGCGTAGCTCCTGCCCAAGACGGGCTATTTCCGCCTCGGTGGCCTTCTGCTCGTCGGCCAGCTGCTCCACCAGCTCGGTCTGCTGGCGGATGCGTTCGCTGAGCACCGAGAGCTGAGCCAGTTGGCTTTTCACGTCCTTGCCCGTGGCGGCCAGCAGTTGTTGCGACTCCTTGATTTTCTGCTCCAGACGGGCGCGGTCGGCCTGCATCTGCTTCACGGTTTGGGCAGACGAGGGCAAAATGAAAAATGAAAAATGAAAAATGAACAATAGAAAGCAGGCAGCCTTTAAGAATGAAGAATGAAGAATGAAGAATGAAGAATAAACAGCCCTATTGAAAGAAGAATGAGAGATGAAGCTGTTTGTCCGGCACGATGCACACGCTGGTCCCTTCGTCATTGAGGAAAATGTTCCGGGTCAGGCCGATAGAATGGGCCCAGCCTGCCGCGGCCTGCTCGGGGCCGGGTCGCTGATCCTGCATGATGGAGAAAACGTCAACCTTGCCAGTGACGGGATCCAGCAGCACGCTGGGGCCAGTGAACACATTTCCGCCGTAGTCTACAAGCTTGGGCAGGGCAAAGTCCGCATCGGGAGTAAATTTGCCCGTTTCCTTGTCAAAGTCGCCGAGGAAATAGTACACCTTGTTATCAGCAATGCTGGCAGGCGCGGGCGTAATGAAGAAGGCGTAACGGGTGATGGTGCCCGCTTTGTTGGTCAAAGGCAGCAGGATGGGCAGCTCCCAGCTGGTGCCATATACCACCGACTGGTTTTCCATTTCGTAAACCGGGCC
>JAILEU010000145.1 GCA_024697785.1 Bacteroidaceae bacterium
TTCGATTATAGGAACGTAGGAAAAGCGATTTTTCGTATATTCAGATGCCGCTTTTTTAGAGAAAAATGTTTTTTGAGGCTCTTGCATAAAAAAACAGAGAAAATGTTTGGTTTGGAAAAGAATTTGATGTACTTTTGCAGCGCTTTTCGGAGCACGTGTTGCGAAAGCAACGTACATGGTGGCTATAGTTCAGTTGGTTAGAGCGTCAGATTGTGGTTCTGAATGTCGTGGGTTCGAGTCCCACTAGCCACCCTGAAGAAAGAAGTGGCTCGGCGATTGCCGAGCCACTTCTCTTTTTACCATCTGCCTCATTTACGGAACAGGAGCGGAGCCATCTGGTAGAGGCTGCGTCGCCAGGTGAGGAACTCGTGGGCGGTGCCGGGCGAGACATAGCCCACGGCATTGAAGCCTGCGGCTTTCAGGTCGGCGGTGGCCTTGTTGATGCCATCGGGGTTCTCCTTGCTGCCACAGCTCATGAAGACAAGCTTCACCTGACCTTTGTCCTTGATGTCAGCGGGAGCGTAGGTGCCGCCCGAGAGCAATCCGTAGTAGTTGAACACCTCGGGACGACGCAGGGTGATGAGACGCGTTTCGAAGCCGCCCATCGAGAGGCCGGCCATAGCACGGTTTGCCTTGTCGGCCTTGGTTTTGAAATGGCTGTCGATGTAGGGAACGAGCTCGTCAACAAGCACCTTCTCGAAGTCCTCGGCCGTGAAGCCACGCAGGCCGCCCATGCGGGTTTCGTTGGTCATGCCGTAGGTCATCACGATGATGAACGGTACCGTCTTGCCCTCAGCAAGGAGGTTGTCCATGATGAGACCAGCCTTGCCCTGACGGAACCATGAGGTCTCGTTCTCGCCCCAGCCGTGCTGGAGGTAGAGGACGGGGAAGCGCTCCTTGGCCTTCGCATCGTAGGTGGGAGGCGTATAGACCCATGCCGTGCGGACGCTCTGGGTGCTCTCAGACCAGAAAAGGACCTCCTGAACACGTCCATGCGGGACGTTCTTCAAGGCATAAAAATCCTCGTCGGGTGCAGGCACCTCAAGGCCACTCTCCCAGCGGGTACCGCCGAAGAAGTTCTGTGCGCCAGGGTCGTTGAAGTTACCCCCGTCGATGATGAGGTGGTAGTAATGGAAGCCCGGGTCCTCGGGTGCAGCGGTGGTGCCCATCCAGACGCCATCGGCATTCTTACGGAGGACGGTGCCGCCACGTCCGATGGTGGTGATGACGGACTTGGCCTGAGGAGCAACGACGCGGAAACGGGCATAGCCCTGAGAATTAACCTGCGGATATTCCTGACCGGGCTGGTTGTAAGCCGAGGGTTTGAAGTCTTCCTTGATGACGACATTGTCGAGGGCGGGGTCGAAGTTCTTCACACGGTCGTAGGCAGCCTTGGGCTTATACTCAGAGTCGAACAGCAGGGGATAGTTGGCTGCGCCGAGCCACGAGTCGCGGTCGCCGAGATTCCAGAAGGTGACGCAGTCGAGGTCCTTGGCGTGACGACGGAAGACGCGGAAGATGCGGTTGTACTGGTCGGTGAGCATGGTCTTCTGCCAGTCGGCGATGTTGCCCGCCCCACGGCTGAAGCGGAGCTGACCACCCATCTCCTCGTTCACACGGACGTCGAGCTCGGTGACGTGGATGTGCGGAACGATGGCCGCATAGGCCGTGATGGCCGCATCGATATCCTCCTCGCTGGGACCATAGACGTTATAGTGTCCCTGCATGCCGAAGCCGTCGATGGGCACACCGTCGGCCTTCATGGTGCGCAGCATCTGGCAGATGCGCTCGCGCTTGCCCGGGTCGCACTCGTTATAGTCGTTGTAGAAGAGCAGGGCGTTCGGGTCGGCCTCGCGGGCATACTCGAAAGCCTTGCGGATGAACTCATCGCCGGCAATCTCGTACAGAGGCGACTGACGATAGATGGGGTCGCCCGGGCGCTGGCCGTCGGCAATGGCCTCGTTCACCACATCCCAGCAATAGACCACATCCTTGTAACGGCTGACGATGGCCTGGATGTGACTCTTCATGTTGCGGAAGAGCACCTCTTTCTTGACGAGGTTTCCCTTGGCATCCTTGTACATCCACTCGCCAATCTGGTTGTGCCAGACGAGGCAATGGCCACGCAGGCGGATGCCGTTACGACGACAGAAGTTGGCGATGCTGTCGGCATGAGCCCAGTTGTAGTTGCCCGCCTGGGGCTCGGTGGAGGCCGGCTTCATGTCGTTCTCGGCCGTGATGCTATTGAATTCCCGCAGGATAAGAGCCTGTTGATCGGGAACGGTGACGTTGCGGATGTTGACGGCAACGCCTACCTTGAAATAGTCCTTGTACGCGTCCTTCAAGCCCGTCTGGGGTTGGGCAAAGACGCTTGTCGCTGCCATGCTCATCATGGCCAGCGGGAGGATAAGAGCTTTAACGTGTTTCATAAACGATGGTTTTGATTGGTTAACTTATGTGAATTAAAAATTACAATTTGTTCATATCGGGTGCGAAGATATAAAGAAAAAGTTAAAGAATTGTATAAAATATGTTAATTTGCCATCAGGGTGCAACAAAAAGAGAAAACCATACGTCTAATAGTCGTTATGCAAATAGAACTCCACAACGTACACAAGACCTACGAGGGTGCACAGCCGCTTCACGTGCTGAAGGGCATCGACCTCAGCATCGACAAGGGAGAGTTTGTCTCTATCATGGGCGCCTCGGGTTCCGGTAAATCTACCTTATTAAATATACTGGGCATCCTCGACACCTACGACGAGGGTGAATACATCATCGACGGCCGGCTCATCAAAGGCCTCAGCGAACGGGCGGCAGCGGGTTACCGCAACCGCACCATCGGGTTCATCTTCCAATCGTTCAACCTCATCGGTTTCAAGACTGCTGTGGAGAATGTGGAGCTTCCGCTGTTCTACCAGGGTGTCAGCCGTCGCCGGCGTCACGAGCTGGCCATGGAATATCTGGACCGCCTGGGACTGAAGGACTGGGCCGGACACTACCCCAACGAGATGTCGGGCGGACAGAAGCAGCGCGTGGCCATTGCACGGGCGCTGATAACGCACCCACAGATTATCCTGGCCGACGAGCCGACAGGAGCACTCGACTCCAAGACATCCGTTGAGGTGATGGAGCTGCTGGGAAAGCTGAACCGCGAAGAGGGCGTGACCATCATCGTCGTCACCCACGAGAGCGGCGTGGCCAACTGCACCGACCGCATCATCCACATCAAGGACGGCATCATCGGCGAGATTGAGGAGAACAGGCAGCACAATGCCTCGGCCTTCGGCACAACGACGATTATGAAATAGGTTAGTGGTTAAGGGTTAGAGGTTAGAGGTTAGAGTTATGCACGATTTGTTTACAGAAGTTTGGGAGAGCGTCCGCCGCAATAAGCTGCGCACCTGTCTGACGGGGTTTGCCGTAGCGTGGGGCATCTTCATGATCATCGTCCTGCTGGGTGCCGGCAACGGACTGCTCGGTGCCTTCAACCAGGGGGGGATGAACTTCGCCTCCAACACCATGATGATGGGTGGAGGCTGGACAGCAAAACCCTACGACGGCCTGAAAGAGGGACGGCGCATACGGCTCGAAACCTCCGACATGGACTTGCTCAGCAAAGAGCCCTTCTCCCGCTATATCGACCAGGTGACCACCAGCCACTCGCAGAGCGGCTACACCATGACCTACGGACGGAAGTACTTCAATAATGTCTCGCTCAGCGGCACCTTCCCTGGCTTTGCCGACATGAACCGCATTGAAATGCTGACCGGACGGTTCATCAACGAAAAAGATATTCAGGACAGGCGTAAAGTCATCGTACTTTCGCACCTGATGGCCAAGAATTTCCTCACGGGCAGTACCGACTATGAGCGTCTGCTCGGCCAGCGGGTGAAGGTAGGCACCTTCTCCTTTCAGGTGGTGGGTGTGCGCCGCGCCGAGGAGAACACCGACGACCGCGACCTCTATGTCCCCTACTCCACCATCCGCGCCATCTACGGACTGGACAACCGCATCGACAACATGACCTTCACCTTCCACGGCCTGGCGACCGAAGAGGCCAACGAAGCCTTTGA
>JAILEU010000023.1 GCA_024697785.1 Bacteroidaceae bacterium
GCCATGCAGGACGAGACCACCCGCCGCATCACTTTCCTTGAGAAAAACGAGGAATAAACCTCTACGCCACAGTACACCTTTTACCCCCCAAGCTCCATTCCATGAAAACAAAGGAAAAGCAGAAATACAGGCTGACGGTGGTGCTGCGATGGATATGGCAGGCATCGAAGGGGGCGCGTGGCATGGTAGTGGTGAACTCGCTGGTGGGTACGCTGGACGTGGCCGTAGGGCTGGCGTTCGTGTGGTTCAGCAAGGAAATCATCGACATCGCTACGGGCGTCCGCGAAGGCAGCCTGGTGACGTACGGCATCGTCATGGCCGCGCTGATGCTGGCCGAAATCGGGGTGAGGGCGCTTGACAGCTGGATTGCCAACACGCTCTCCGTCCGCAACCGCAACCGTCTGCGCTACCGTCTCTTCGCACGGCTGATGCAGAGCGAGTGGCGGGGCCTGGAGCAGCACCACTCGGGCGACGTGCTCAACCGCCTCATCAACGACATCACCACCGTCTCGTCGCTGATCACCGAGACGGCGTCGGCGCTCATCATCACCGTCGTACAGCTGATAGCCTCGTTCTTCTTCCTTTATTATATGGACCGTACGCTGGCACTCATCATCGTCTGCATCATGCCGCTGTTCCTGGTGTTCAGCCGCTTCTACGTGCGCCGGATGCGCGGCATGACGAAGGACGTGCGCGAGAGTGACAGCCGCATCCACGCCGTCATGCAGGAGAGCCTGCAGAACAAGCTGGTCATCAAGACGCTGGAGCAGGACAGCAAGCTGCTCGGCAAGCTGGACGGCCTGCAGGACACGCTGGAGGAACAGGTCCTCCGCCGCACGCGCTTCAGCATCGGCTCTCGGGCTGTGGTGTCGGCAGGCTTTGCCATGGGCTATCTGACAGCGTTCCTCTGGGGGGTGTTCCGCATCGCAGCGGGCAGCATCACGTTCGGCGTCATGACAGCCTTCCTGCAACTGGTGGGGCGCGTGCAGCGTCCCATCACCGACATTGCCCGCATGATTCCCGGCATGGTGGGAGCCGTCACGTCGGGCGAACGGCTGATGGAACTGGAGGAGCTGCCGCTCGAGCAGACGACCAGCCCGCAGATGGTGGACGGCACCGCCGGCGTACGCTTAGAGGACGTCACCTTCCACTATGCCGAGGGCGACAGGGACATCCTGAAGCACTTCTCGGCCGACTTCCCGCCCCACACCGCCACCGCCATCCTGGGCGAGACGGGTGCGGGTAAGACGACGCTCATCCGCCTGCTGCTGGCGCTGGTGAAGCCGGTCGAGGGCAGGGTCGTGGTCTATGACGAGCCGGCCGAGAAGGGAGAAAGCCATGAGTATGCCGCCTCGCCCGACACACGCTGCAACTTCGTCTATGTACCTCAGGGCAACACCCTCTTCAGCGGCACTATCCGCGACAACCTGCTGCTGGGCGACAGCGCCAGCTCGGACGAGCGGATGTGGGCAGCGCTCGACATGGCCTGCGCCGACTTCGTGCGCCGTCTGCCGCAAGGCCTCGACACCCCTTGTGGCGAAGGCGGCGGAGGGCTGAGCGAAGGACAGGCACAGCGCATCGCCATCGCCCGCAGCCTGCTACGGCCAGGCAGCATACTGCTGCTCGACGAATCGACATCGGCCCTCGACGTGGAAACAGAACGCGAGCTGCTGCGCCGCATCACCGAAGGTGAGCAGGGCAAGACGCTCATCTTCATCACCCATCGCCCCTCCGTCACAGGCTATTGCGACAGAATCATAAGAATTGAAAATTAGGGATGAGGAATTAGGAATTGGCTGCGCATGGTTTCTGTCCGCTGAGTTATTCCCTCATTCCTAATTTTCACATCCTTACATGGAAAGCCACTTGAGGATTTCCTCGCTGTAGGTCTTGCTGACCGGCAGGTCGGGCACACCGTTGATGCCCATCTCGATGAAGAACCCCTCCTTGTCGCGCCGCAGGACCTTCACCTGCTCCATGTTGACAAGGTAGGAACGGTGGCAACGCATGACGCTGGTGCCCTGCAGCTGCTCGGCCATGCGCTGGAGGGTCATGCGCATCATCTGCTTGCGAGGCAGGTTGTTTTTCAGATACCAGATGGCGATGTAGTTGTCCGACGACTCGATGTAGAGGAAGTTTTCCTTGGCCAGCGAGAGCTGCAGCTCGCCGCGCTCGTCGTAGAAAGAGATGATGCTGCGCCCCGCCGCCTTCTGGGTGATGGCCTTGTCGAGGTCTTCCTCAATCTTGTTCAGCTTCGACTTCTTGTCCTGCAACGAGCGGTAGATGACCGCAGCCACATAGGGCGGGATGATGAGCAGGGCGGAGTAGATCAGGCATTTCAGCAGCGCCGTCATAAAGTCGCGCTCCACGTGGATGCAGAAGAAGCACACGGCCGCTATGACAGCAACGACGATAATCTCCATCACGACCCACACCACATACTGCAAGTTGTTGATGGCATAGCGTTTAGTCCAAAGCGCCATCGTCAGACGGCTCAGGAAGAAGATGACCAGTCCGAAAGAGACCAACACAATGGACCACACCAGATACATGAACTTCGTAGTCCCCATCGAGCCCGACTCAGGCAGATTGTATGGCGTAAAGAGATTGATAAACAGCAAGGCAAAGGCGGCCACGAACGCTATCATGCCAATCTGATTGCGCGGCTTCAACAGGTATCCCGCAACATTACGCTGGAAAAAATCTCTTGTGTCCTCTGCCATAAGCAGCTGCAAAGGTAGTGCAAGCCGAGAGATAAAGCAAGAAAAACGCAGTTTTTTTTGATTTATCCGAGGCGCAGCCTGCCTAAAACCCCCGGTTAAAGGTAGTGCAAGCCGAGAGATAAAGCAAGAAAAACGCAGTTTTTTTTGATTTATCCGAGGCGCAGCCTGCCTAAAAGCCCCAAAGGGGATTAAAGGTAGTGCAAGCCGAGAGATAAAGCAAGAAAAACAACGTTTTTTTTGATTTATCCGAGGCGCAGCCTGCCTAAAAGCCCCAAAGGGGATTAAAGTGAAATGAATGGAGTTTTTTTCGATGGACATGGCGGGAATGTTTTTTTAGGGAAGAAAGATATATGGATGGCGGGAGAAGGGAAATTTTGGAACGTACTTCAGGAAAATCCAAAGCAGCTTCTGAACGTTCCTGAGCGCGGCGGCGAAGTGGGAGGCGGCAGGCAGGGCAGGCGCCGCATTACGTCATGCCCTCTATATATTATAGTATCCCGAAAAAATCGAAAAATTACGATTTTACCCCGTTTTTTTGAGCCAATTGCGAAAAAAGCATTCACAGCACCTTCTCGCCGGAGGGGGGGGGGCACCGCGGTATCAGGTATCACGGTATCACGGTATCACGCTGACACCTCACTTTTCGCCGCCACTGTTTCTATAGGTGGTTTATATTATATATTTATATCAAAGAAAAAAGAGAAATACAAAGAGAACAAAGAAAGTAAAAAAAGGTCGTGAACGGGTATCATAGGTGTCTGCGTGATACCGTGATACCTGATACCGTGTTAACCTCTTCCCACACTCTCCCACTCTGCTGCAGACGGAAAGAGGGCACGCCGTGTGGCATGCCCTCTGGGGGGAACGGGGAGCAGAAAGCGCCCCGGATTATTGGTACATGAAGCGCTTGATGCTGCGCTTGGGCGTCTTCTCGAACGGCTCCTTGCGCAGTTCAATCTTGTTGATGTGGCTGTAAGCGGGCAGCTGGGCGTTGACCTGAGCCAGATAGTCGGTCATGACAGACTCGATGGTGCGGCCCTGATCGGCCAGGGGCTTGAAGGCATCCATGTCGGGCACGACAAGGGCAACAACCTTATTGCCGCGGCCCACGACGAGACTCTCGGCCACCAGAGGCAGCACGTTGAGCTTGTCCTCCAGCTCCTCGGGGTAGATGTTCTGTCCGTTAGCGCTGAGAATCATGTTCTTGCTACGTCCCTTGATGAAGATGTTCTGGTCCTTGTCGACGAGGCCGAGGTCGCCGGTGCGGAGCCAGCCGTCCTCGGTGAAGGTGGCCTTAGTAGCCTCGGGGTTCTTGTAGTAGCCCAGCATGACGTTGTCGCCCTTCACCTGGATTTCGCCGACCTCAGTCTCGGGATTGGCGGATGCGATGCGCACCTTCATGCCATCGACGGGCTTGCCGCACGAGCGGGGGACGAACTTCGTGTAGTGTTCGTAGCCGATGAGGGGTCCGCACTCGGTCATGCCGTAGCCGACGGTGTAGGGGAAGTGCATGCGATGCATGTATTTCTCGGTCGTCTCGTTGAGGGCAGCGCCGCCCATCACAAGGCCCGAGCGCAGGTAGCCGCCGAACGTAGCGATGAGCTTCTTCCTCACACTCTTGTAGATGATGTTGTTGATGCCGGGGATGGCAAGCAGCACCTTCATCACAGGCTTCTGCAGGGTGGGGATGACCTTGCTCTTGAAAATTTTCTCGACCACGAGGGGGACGGTGACGATGAGGTGAGGCTTCACGTCAGAGAGCGCCTTGATGAGCACGCTGGGCGTGGGCGTCTTGCCGAGGAACGTGATGTGGACACCCTGCGAGAGGGGATAGACGAACTCGAAGGCCATGCCATAGAGGTGGGCCATCGGCAGCATGGAGAGCATCGTCTCGCCCTCGTAGGCAGCGATGCGGTTGCGGCCGAACTCGATGTTCGAGCTGAAGTTGCGGGCCGAGAGCATCACGCCCTTCGGGGCGCTGGTGGTGCCGCTGGTGTAGTTGATGATCTCCAGCTCGTCCAGCGAACCGGTGGGGTAGCTGACGTACTCGGGCTTCATGCCACCGGGGAAACGGCGGGCGAACTCCTCGTCGACCTTCGTCTTGAGGGTGTCGGGGGTCTCGTCGCTGCCACGCAGCATCAGAGCCTTGCCGGAAAGCATATTGAATGCGGCCTTCAGGTTGGGCATGGCCTCGGGGTCCATCTTGTCCCAGATGCCCGGCTCGGTGAAGATGACGGTAGCGTCGGAGTGTGCCGTCAGGTTCTGCACACTTTCGGGGGGGAAGTCATTCAGGACAGGAACGACGACGGCGTCGTACGAGGTGACGCTCATGAACGCAATGGCCCACTGAGCGGAGTTGCGGGCACAGAGCACGACCTTATCGGCGGGCTGGGCACCAACAAGCTCAAGGAGGATGTGGTTACGCTCAATCTGTTCTGCCACCTGACCGAACGTGAAGTCTTCTTTTCCGTAGTTAGAGAGGGCCGGATTGTTCCAGTATTGCTTGACGGCCGTCTCAAAATGTGTGAGATAGTGTGTCATTTTTATCGATAAATATGTATTTCCGGCTGCAAAGTTCGCACTTTATTCCGAGAAAAACCGAAAACGGTGGTTAATTACGACGAAAAAGGGACAAAAAACGAGAATATGGGGCGAAAATCGCCGATGAGGGGCGAAAAAGGAAATGACTTTTTGCGAAAATCATGGGCGATACAGAATCTGCAACGATTTGCAACACATTGCAACACCTTTGAAACGTTTTTGAAACGACTTGAAACACACGGCGATATTCGGGGAACTTTCTCAACGCTCTGCAACGATTTGCGACAAATAAAAATCGGGCCGAAACGCACTTGTAGAGCCAAAATGAAACGATTTCGAGACGTTTTTGAGACGTTTTTGAGACGGGCAAGGAAAGGCGAGGAGAGGCAAGGCACGTGAAGGACGACGCTCACGGGGCATTGCCCGGGGTCAGATGCCCCAGTTCATCTTCTGCCTCAGTGTGCTGAACCACGTGCTGCCCGCCTGTTTCACGACGTTTATGCGATAGGGTGCCTTGCGGAGAATGATGTGCGTTCCCTTATCGTAATTGGTGCTCTGCCCGTCGGCGGCAACGAGGAAATGGCCGCTGCGGCTGTCAACGACCAGCTCTATCACCTTGTTGTCAGAGATGATGATGGGGCGCATGTTAAGGCTGTGAGGAGCCACGGCCGTGAGGAGCATGACATCTGACTGAGGATGGATGATGGGTCCGCCGGCGCTGAGCGAGTAGGCGGTCGAGCCCGTAGGGGTGCAGACGAGGAGGCCGTCGGAGTGATAGGTGGTCAGTATTTCGCCGTTGACGGACACCTGGATGCTTATCATCGAGGCACTGTCGTGCTTGGTGACGGCCACCTCGTTGAGCGCATAGAGCATGCGGGACTGCGACGAGGGCCTCGGGGATACGACCTCGGCCTGCAGCACGCTACGGCTGCGCACCTCGTACTGGCCCTGATGGATGCATGCCAGGAAGGCGTCTACCTCCTCAGGACTGACGTCGGCCAGGAAACCCAGATGGCCGGTGTTGACGCCGACAATGGGGATGCCTGCCGAACCCACCTTTTCCGCCGAACGCAGGAACGTGCCGTCGCCGCCAAGGCTGATCACCATGTCAACATCGGGCGTCAGCTCACTGACGACCTCGTCACCCAACGCCTGCAGAGAGGCCAGCAGATGACGCTCAACGGAGGGCGACGAAACGCCCCGGGCATGTCCGAAAAGTGCAAATTTCATATTCTCCAATCTTAATTCGCTGGCAAAAATATAAATTATTCCTAAAAGAATGTTACAAAATACCCATAAAAAGAGGTAAAATTCTTTTTTCCGCTTAACTTTGCAGCGAAAAAAGGAATAATTACCCTATCAGACATGACCCGACTAAGCGTAAACATCAATAAAGTAGCCACCCTGCGCAATGCGCGCGGCGGCAACAGTCCGGACGTGCTGAAGTTCGCCATCGACTGCGAGTCCTTCGGCGCCGACGGCATCACCGTCCACCCGCGTCCCGACGAGCGTCACATACGCCGCAGCGACGTGCTGGCGCTGCGTCCGCGCCTGCGCACGGAACTGAACATCGAGGGCTACCCTTCGGACAGCTTCATGGAACTGGTGCTGAGTGTCCGTCCGGACCAGGTGACGCTGGTGCCCGACTCGCCCGAACAGCTCACCTCGAACCACGGCTGGGACGTCAGAGCAAACCTGGATTTCCTCACCCACATCGTGGACAAGCTGCAGGTGGCCGGCATCCGCTCGTCCATCTTCATCGATGCTGACAACGAGCAGGTTGCCTTTGCCGCCAAAACCGGCACCGACCGCGTCGAGCTCTACACCGAGCCCTACGCTGCCGGATATGCCCAGAACCGCGAAGCAGCCATCGCGCCCTTCGTCGAAGCAGCCCAGACAGCCCGTAAGTACGGTCTGGGGCTGAATGCCGGACACGACCTCAGCCTGCAGAACCTGCGCTACTTCCACGAACGGATTCCAGGCGTGGAGGAGGTCTCCATCGGGCATCAGCTCATCTGCGACGCCCTCTACCTTGGCATTGCCGAGACCATCAAGCAATACAAGGAATGTCTGGCATAGTCCCAGCGCGCTCATCGACAATTTGTTAAATCGTAAAACCATAAAAAGAAATGTTTTTCCTCCAAGCAGAACCCCTTCAGTCTGCAGCTGCAGAGTTAACAGACAATCCCGTGCTGACAGAAATCGTCGACACCGGCAGTAAAATGAATCTTTGGGAGATGACCACCAAAGGTGGCTGGATTATGCTACTCCTCGCCATCCTTTCCGTCGTCTGCTTCTATATCTTCTTCGAGCGTCTGATGGTCCTGAAGAAAGCCCGCCAGATCGACGCCTCGTTCATGGACCGCATCCGCGACTATGTGCAGAACGGCGAGGTGAAGTCGGCCATCAACTTCTGCCGCGTCACCGGCAGCCCCATCGCCAACATGATCGAGAAGGGGCTCGAGCGCCTCGGCCGTCCCGCTGCCGACGTCCGTGCCTCCATCGACAACGCCGGCAACCTCGAGGTTGCCAAGCTCGAGAAAGGCCTTTCCATCATGGCCACCATCTCCAGCGGAGCTCCCATGATTGGCTTCCTCGGCACCGTGCTCGGCATGGTACGCGCCTTCTGGGAGATGGCCAACGCCGGCAACAACATCGACATCACCCTGCTCTCAAGCGGCATCTACCAGGCCATGATCACCACCGTGGGCGGCCTCATCGTCGGCATCATCGCCATGTTTGCCTACAACTACCTCGTCTCGCGCGTGGACAGCGTCACAAACTGGCTCGAGGCGCAGACGCTCTCATTCATGGATCTGATAAAAGACTGACGTCATGGCCCTGAAACGAAAAAACAAGATCAACCCGGCCTTCAGCATGGCATCCATGACGGATATCATCTTCCTCTTGCTGATATTCTTCATGATAACCTCCACCATGGTGTCGCCCAATGCCATCAAGGTGTTGCTGCCACAAGGCAAGCAGCAGACCTCGGCCAAGCCCCTCACGCGCGTCATCATCGACAAGGACCTCAACTACTACGCCGCTTACGGCAACAAGGACGAGATGCCCATCACCCTCGACGAGCTGCCCGATTTCCTTGCCCAGCGCGCCGCCGAGGAACCCGAGATGTTCGTCGCCCTCTATGCCGACGAGCGCGTACCCTATCGCGAAATCGTCAATGTCCTGAACATTGCTAACGACAACAACTACAAGATGGTGCTCGCCACCCGTAAACCGGATAAAAGGAAACCGTGAAAGCAGATTCATCTAAAATAACCGGCCTCGTCGCCACCGTCGTCATCCACGCGCTGGTGGTGCTTCTGCTGCTGACCGTCGTCATGCAGGCACCTGCCCATCCCGACGAAAGCGGCATGGAGGTGACACTGGGCGACGTCGACCTCGCAAAAGGAGCGCAGGAGGACTACCGGCTGACGGAGGTCAAGACCATCCAGCCGGAGATAGCCCCCACCCCCGAAGCCATCGAGAACACCGCCCCGCCCGTGCCCGAAGAGCCCATCATCGCGCAAGAGACGGAGGAAACGGTCGTCATCGAGACCGCCGAACAAATCGAGGCCCGCAAAAAGGCCGAGGCAGAAAAGAAAGCCGCTGAAGCAGCCGCTGCCGCCATGGCCAACGCCTTCGGCAAGAGCAGCGAAATGACCGCCAAGGGCTCCGCCGAGCAAACCGCCCAGGCAGGCACACAAGGCGCCGTCATAGGCAATCCCGAGTCGGCAAGCAAAGCTTCCGAAGCTGGAAAAGGACATGCGAATGTAGATGGTTGGGATGTCTTGGGAGAATTACCCCTACCCGTAGTTGATAACGTTCCATTTACTGCCACTGTGATGATTGACATCACCATAGACTCTCAAGGCAATGTAATTAAAAAATCCCTTCATCGCGGTAAGCCGACCAACACAGCCGATAGTAAACTGATTAATGCAGCACTCGCTGCTGCCAGTAAGGCGAAATTCACCTTAATAAATAAAGATGATATTGCTCCCGTAGAAACAGATGGCAACATTGTTTATTATTTCATACTAAAATGAAGAAAGTCTATGTATTCCTTGCCGAGGGCTTTGAGGAAATCGAAGCCTTGGCTCCCGTTGATATCATGCGCCGTGCCGAGCTGGACGTCGTCACCGTCTCCATCTACGAGGACCTCACCGTTGTGGGTGCTCACGGCATACCCGTCATGGCCGACACCATTTTCGGCCTGTGCGACTACGACGATGCCGCCCTGCTCTTCCTCCCGGGCGGGATGCCTGGCGCAGCCAATCTGCTGGGCTGCTCACCTCTCTGTGAGTTGCTCGAGAAGAAGCACCGCGAGAATGTCCCCCTTGCTGCCATCTGCGCCGCTCCTGCCGTGCTAGGCGAGCTGGGTCTGCTCGAAGGCCGCCACGCCACCTGCTACCCCGGCTTCGAGGAGCATCTGAAGGGTGCTGACGTCAACGCCGACGCCCTCATCGTCAAGGATGGCGACACACTCCTCACCGGTTGTGGTCCCGCTGCTGCTCCCGCCCTCGGCTTCGCGTTCGTCGAACAGCTCTGCGGCAAGGAGAAAGCCGAGGAAATCCGCTCCGGCATGATGTTCGGAAGGACGTTAGAGGTAAAAGGATAAGAGCCGGAGGGAAAAGGCTGTGGAGAAGAGATTTACCATCGTTGTGGCCGGAGGGAAAGGTTTGCGCATGGGGAGCGAAATCCCCAAGCAGTTCCTCACCGTACAGGGACGGCCCCTGCTCATGCTGACGCTGGAGAATTTCCACTCCTTCGCCCCCTCCATGCCTCTCGTCCTCGTCCTGCCTGCGTCCCAGCAGGCTTATTGGGAACGCCTCTGCCGCGAATATGTCTTCCGCATCCCACACACCATCGTCAGCGGAGGCGACACCCGCTTCCACTCTGTGCTGAACGGGCTGAAGGAGATTCAGCACATGATCGGCGAGCAGCACACAACGGCTGACGACCATCTTCTTGTCGCCATCCACGATGGCGTGCGCCCGTTTGTCTCGCACGACGTCATCAACGCCTGTTTTGAGGCTGCCGCACGCGACGGCGCCGCCATCCCCGTCATCCCCGTGGTGGAGACGCTGCGCCTTGTGGCGGACGACGGTTCAAGCCACACCGTGCCTCGCAGCTGCTACCGCCTCGTCCAGACGCCCCAGACCTTCCGCCTCAGCCTGCTCGCCGAGGCCTACGCCCAGCCTTATTCCGAAGCCTTCACCGACGACGCCTCCGTGGTCGAGGCTCTCGGCCATGCCGTCACCCTCGTCGAAGGCAACCGCGAGAACATCAAGATTACCACCCCCTACGACCTCGCTGTCGCCGAGACGCTATGAGCGACCTTGCCCACACCGACATCCAGTATCTGTCAGGCGTCGGCCCCCAGCGTGCCGACGTCCTCCGTAAGGAACTGGGCATCGCCACCCTCGCCGACCTGCTCTACTACTTCCCCTACAAGCACATCGACCGCAGCCGCCTCTACTACATTCACGAGATTGACGGCAACATGCCCTACATCCAACTACGGGGCAAGATTCTCAGCTACGAAACCGCCGGCGCCGGACGTAAGGAGCGCCTCATCGCCCACTTCTCCGACGGTACGGGCATCGTCGACCTCGTCTGGTTCCAATACGGCAAGTATATCCAGAAACGCTACCTCATCGGGCACGAATACATCGTCTTCGGCAAGCCCACCGTCTTTGGCGGACGCATCAACATCGCCCACCCCGACATCGACCCTGCCGACAACCTCGACATCTCCGGCATGGGACTTCGTCCTTATTATAATACGTCCGAGCGCATGAAGCGCATGAACCTCAGCTCGGGCGCCGTGGAGAAGCTCGTCGCCAATCTCTTCGGCGCGCTGAAAGAGCCCATCCCCGAGACGCTGCCCGCCTATTTCGTGGAGCATCACCACCTGATGCCCCTCGACGAGGCGCTTCACAGCATGCACTTTCCCGCCAATGCCGAGCAGCTGCGGGGTGCCGAGTACCGGCTGAAGTTCGAGGAACTGTTCTACATTCAGCTCGACATCCTGCGCTATGCCCGCATGCGCCAGCAGAAGAGCCGCGGCCTCTGCTTCACCGTCGTCGGACAGCTGTTCAACACGTTCTACAACGAGAAGCTCCCCTTCCCGCTCACGGGGGCGCAGAAGCGCGTCATCCGCGAGATGCGTGCCGACATGAACAGCGGGCGCCAGATGAACCGCCTCCTGCAGGGCGACGTCGGCAGCGGCAAAACCCTCGTGGCCCTCATGACCATGCTCATCGCCATCGGCAACGGCTATCAGGCCTGCATCATGGCTCCCACGGAAATCCTGGCCGAGCAGCACTATGCCACCATCCGCACCCAGCTCGAGGGGCTGCCCGTACGTGTGGAACTGCTCACCGGCAGCGTCAAGGGCCGCCGCCGTGCCCCCATCCTCAACGGGCTCGAGGACGGCAGCGTCCACCTCCTCATCGCCACCCATGCCGTGCTCGAGGACACCGTCCGTTTCGCCGCCCTCGGCCTCGTCGTCGTCGACGAACAGCACCGCTTCGGCGTAGCCCAGCGTGCCAAGCTCTGGAACAAGAACGACTTCCTCCCCCACGTGCTCGTCATGACCGCCACCCCCATTCCCCGCACGCTGGCTATGACGCTCTACGGCGACCTCGACGTCTCTGTCATCGACGAACTGCCCCCGGGACGCAAACCCGTTGTCACCGAACACCGCTACGATGAGCAGAAAGCCTCGCTCTACCAGTTCATGCGCCAGCAGATTGCCGAGGGCCGTCAGGTCTATATCGTCTATCCCCTTATCAAGGAGAGCGAGAAGATGGACCTCAAGAACCTCGAGGAGGGCTACCGCACCATCTGCGAGGTCTTCCCTGCCCCCGACTATGCCGTCAGCATGGTTCACGGCCGCCTCAAGCCCGCCGAGAAGGAGGCTGAGATGCAACATTTCGTCCGCGGCGAGACGCAGATCATGGTCGCCACCACCGTCATCGAGGTGGGCGTCAATGTCCCCAACGCCAGCATCATGGTCATCCAGAACGCCGAGCGCTTCGGCCTCTCGCAGCTCCACCAGCTGCGCGGACGCGTGGGACGCGGCGCCGACCAGAGCTACTGCATCCTCGTCACTTCCTATAAGCTATCCAACGAAAGCCGCAAGCGCATCGACATCATGACGCGCACCTCCGACGGTTTCGAGATTGCTGAAGCCGACCTCAAGCTTCGCGGCCCGGGCGACCTCGAGGGCACCCAGCAGAGCGGCATCGCCTTCGACCTCCACATCGCCAACCTCGCCCGCGACGGCATCCTCCTCCAGCACGTCCGCGACATCGCCCAGCACATCCTCGACGACGACCCCGACGAGAACCACCCCGAGAACCACATCCTCTGGCAGCAACTCCGCATCCGCCGCAAATCCGGGGGCGTCAACTGGAGCGCAATCTCCTGATGGTTCTTGCTTCGCCTTATTTTGATACCGTCAATTCCGCCCTTGGTAGTTGACGAAGTAGCGCCATCCAACGGCGTCGTAGTATTGCTCCACAGAGGCCATCGGCACGGTCACAGGGATTTCGGGATTCATTCCCACGAACGTATTGTCGAACGTTGCAGGCGGTGTTGGGGTCATACAGACAAAGCTGACAACACCCGTGCAGCCCGCAAAGGCCTTCTCGCCGATGGTGAGCACCGTGCTGTCTATGAAAATGCTGCCAAGAGAGGTGCAGCCCTGAAACGCCATAGGAGGAATGTGGTTCAGAGAGGTCGGGAACGTGACGCTCGCGAGCGACGAACAGCCGCGGAAACACCCTTCTCCAAGCGTCGAAATGGAAGCCTGCAAACTGAAATCCTCCAGAGAAGCACATCCGTCGAAGGCATAGGCACCAATGGTGGAAAGCGGCTGAGGCGTATTGATTTCCTCAAGCGACGTACATCCCATGAACGCCTTCTCCTCTATAACCGAGACGGTTGAAGGAAGGGTGACGGAGGTGATGCGCGAAAAGTCGCGAAAAGCGCGTCGAGCACAAGCCCTATTATGTATTTTCCAGCGAGGCCGCCGATGCCTTCAAAAGCTATATCGGGCTATGCAAGAACATGATGCAGATGAGCGGGAATTTCGATGTCATGGAGGTGCTGCAACTGATTTCAAAAGCATTCTTCATCGCGATGAAAGAACACCTGGCCCAGCAGGTCTCACTCGGAAAGCCGGCGAGCAGCAGTCAGGAGGAGATTGTGGAGTCTTTCCTGAATCTCGTGGAAATGGGCTACCGCCATCATCGCAATCTGGACTACTATGCCGACAAAATGTGCAAGAGCACCAAATACCTGTCGAGAGTCGTGGCGGAATCCACGGGACGAAAGGCGTCGGAGTGGATTGAACGGTGCGTCATCATGGATGCCAAGGCTCAGCTGGTATCTTCAAGAAAACGAATAGCTGAAATCAGCGACGACCTCGGCTTTCCCTCGCAATCCTTTTTCGGAAAGTACTTCAAGCGGGTCACAGGTCTTTCGCCAAGGGCCTATCGCGAAGCGAACGCATGATCCCAACAGCTGCAAGCAAGTAGGGACATAGAAGCCGCTTAAATCGGTGCCTCCATTCGTTGCCTATTTTTTTTCCACATCAAAGTATATTTATAAACAGCGCCCGTGTTTATATAAACAGCGCCCGTGTTTATATAAACAGCGGCCCTGTTTATATAAACGCCGCCCCTGTTTATAAACCGTGTCAAACGCTGGAAAAAAAGTTGCTTTATCGCCAGATTCGTTAAAGGGCAATTAACAATGACTATCCGCAAATTCCCCTCCCAATATACGCCATGCAGGGGGATTAGGGGTATTTGCGGATAATCATGCTTTGTATTATCTCAAAAGCTCTTTCTATCATCTCAGATGCTTATTCTAATTTGCCAGATGCTTGGTCTGTGAGCGTAGCCCAATGGGCTGCAAACTTAGAGTTTAACGCTACGAGCACAACGTTAAACGCTACGTTGTGGACATAGCGTTCAGCGCAAGTGCACCATATAAAAAACGTCTGTTCTAATCCTTACAGGCTGCCACCGCCCCCCCCGATACCTCTTGGGAAAAACTACGTTTTATACCAAGTACACGTGTTTTTACGTGATTATTCGCGAAAATACCCCCTACTTTCCTTCGGACGTCCCGAAAAGCCGAGGGGGATATTCTTGCGGATAATCAACTTCTCTATAACGTTCGTCCTCAGCAGACTTCGCTGCCGGGCTTCAGCTCGTGCTCGAGGGTGGTGAGGGAGAGGTTGCCATCGACATCGACGGCGCTGAGCAGCATGCCCTGACTCTCGATGCCACGAATCTTTCGGGGGGCGAGGTTGGCGATGAAGAGCACCTGCTTGCCCACCAGTTCCTCGGGCTTATAGTACTGGGCAATGCCGCTGAGGATGGTACGGTTGTCGAGACCGTCGGCAATGGTGAACTGCAAGAGCTTATCGGCCTTGGGCACACGCTCGCAGGCAAGCACCGTGCCCACGCGGATGTCCAACTTGGCAAAATCGTCGATGGAAACGGTGTCTTTTACCGGATTGGCGCGATAGGTCTGCTCCTTGTTGGCGCGCTTCGTGTCGAGAAGCTTCTGCACCTGGGCTTCGATGGCGGCATCGTCGATTTTCTCGAACAGCAGCTCGGCCTTGCCCAGCTGATGGCCTTCGGGCAGAAGCGCCGTGCTGCCGAGGTCGTCCCAACGGAAGCTCTCCATGCCCAGCATGTCGCGCAGCTTCCTGCTGCTGAAGGGCAGGAAGGGCTCAAAGGCAATGGCGAGGTTGGCAGCCAGCTGGAGGGCGAGGTTGAGGATGGTGCCCACACGGGCCATATCGGTCTTCGCCAGCTTCCACGGCTCGGTGTCAGCCAGATACTTATTGCCGATGCGAGCGAGGTTCATGGCCTCCTTCTGCGCTTCGCGGAACTTGAAGCCGTCGAGCAGCTTTTCGACCTCGGCCTTCACGCCGACAAACTCCGCGACGGTCTGACGGTCGTAGTCCGTCCATTCGCCACGCACAGGGACACGTCCTTCGAAATACTTCTGCGTCAGTACCAGGGCACGGTTGACGAAGTTGCCGTAGATGGCAACGAGCTCGTTGTTGTTGCGTGCCTGGAAGTCCTTCCATGTGAAGTTGTTGTCCTTCGTCTCAGGCGCATTGGCGGTGAGCACATAGCGCAGCACGTCCTGTTTGCCGGGGAAATCGACGAGGTATTCGTTGAGCCAGACTGCCCAGTTGCGCGAGGTGCTGATTTTGTCATCCTCAAGATTCAGGAACTCGTTGGAGGGGACGTTGTCGGGCAGAATGTAGCTGCCCTCGGCCTTAAGCATGGAGGGGAAGACGATGCAATGGAACACAATGTTATCCTTGCCGATAAAGTGGATGAGGCGCGTCTCGGGGTCTTTCCACCATGTCTCCCAACTGCCCAGCTCAGGATGGGCATCGCAGAGCTCCTTCGTGTTGGAGATGTAGCCGATAGGGGCATCGAACCAGACGTAGAGCACCTTTCCCTCGGCACCTTCGACGGGCACAGGGATGCCCCAGTCGAGGTCGCGCGTGACGGCACGGGGGTGCAGGCCGCCGTCGAGCCAGCTCTTGCACTGGCCATAGACGTTCGGACGCCACTCCTTGTGCTCCTCAAGAATCCACTTCTCCAACCAAGGCTGATACTGGTCGAGCGGCAGATACCAATGGGATGTCTTACGCTTGACGAGCGGATTGCCTGTGAGCGCGTTGCGAGGGTTGATAAGTTCCTCGGGAGATAGGGTGCTGCCGCACTTCTCACATTGGTCGCCGTATGCTCCTTCGGAGTGACAGCGGGGACATTCGCCCACGATATTACGGTCGGTGAGGAACTGATGAGCCTCTTCGTCGTAGAACTGCTCGCTCTCCATCTCGACGAACTTGCCGTCGTCGTAGAGCTTGCGGAAGAAGTCGCTCGCCAGCTTATGGTGGGTGGGGCTGGTGGTGCGGCTATAGACGTCAAACGAGATGCCGAAACCCTCGAACGACTCTTTGATAAGCTTATGATAACGGTCGACCACGTCCTGCGGCGTGCAGCCCTCTTTCTTGGCACGGATAGTGACGGGCACGCCATGCTCGTCGCTGCCGCCGATGAAAAGGACATTTTCACCTTTCAGACGCAAGTAGCGGACATAGATGTCAGCCGGCACATAAACTCCAGCCAGATGACCGATGTGGACGGGACCGTTGGCATAAGGCAGAGCCGACGTCACCAGTGTTCTCTTGAATTTCCTTTCTCCTTCCATAAGGTTCTGTGGTTACATTTTCGTTTCAGGCTGCAAAGATAGGGTGAGCCGAGCGATAATGCAAATTTATTTGCAATTATCCGAGGCGACCCCTATCTAAAAGCCCCCGAAGGGGGATTAAAGGTACAAGTAAGCGAGCGAAATACCAAATTTATTTGAGTAATTCCGGGCGGGAGCACCTAAAACCGTATCTTCCCAACGCATTTTACACACAGATACGAGAGAACACATGTCCCCACAACAGACAGCACACAATAGACAGGGAAATTCGCGTAGCTGAACATCATAATCTCATCCATAACGGGACACTCGATATAATAGAAGACGAAGCTATTGAAGCCCATGAAATACAGCACCTTGTTTTGTATATTGATAAGCCTGACGGCATAGACGCAGAAGAGAGCAAAAACAAGGTGAAAGGCTATCGTATTCATGTGTACGAAAAAGATAGCCAGCAAAAGCAAACAGCCGGAAGCACTCATCCACGTGGGAGACAACTTGGCAAACCATTCATATCTGTAGGCGACAAAGGCGCCAAGGGGAAAACAGAGAATCGTATTATACCACCATTGTCCAAAGCCCATTTCCTTCATGACGACAATATATATCAACGAAAGGACAAAGAGCACGGCCAGACGAACAGCGTTTTTCATCTTCCATTTAAAAAGGACTATCGTGATGATATAAACACCGATAATCACCTTGAAGAACCAGTTCTCCACATCAGGATGAATGGAGAGTGTCGCCATCTCCTTCAGCAGGTGCAATGTCAATTCGCTTCTATTGAATACGGCTAAGACTATGACCTCGACAATCCAATAGATAATGAAGGGCTCGAACAACCGTCTGATTTTCGAGAGAACATATCTTTTGTCTATCGTTGCTCTTCGGCTCAACGTATAGAAAAGCCCATATCCGGAAAGGAAGAGAAACACGCCGACTCCCATTCCGCCCCACAAGCCGATTTGCAGGCAGTTCATCCACGAGGGGAAGTAGTAACCAGGGCTGTTTACCGGATAGCCATTGTAGGTATGTCCGACAATGATCATGAGCATCGCTATGCCCCTCAGGCAATACGTATCGCTGATGTCAAGAAACGATTTCCTCCCCATTTACTGTTATCTCCCTATGCCTTATACCCTCCTATCCGCTTTACGTCACACCCAGTCGCCGCGGTCGAGACTGCGGTAGCCGATGGCCTCGGCGATGTGCTCGGAGGTAATCTGCTCTGACTGGGCCAAGTCGGCAATGGTGCGGGCAACCTTGAGGATGCGGTCGTAGGCACGAGCGGAGAGGCAAAGACGTTCCATGGCCTGTTTGAGAAGGCCTATGCCTTCGGCTTCAGGAACGGCATAGCGGTCGAGCATCTGCTTCGTCATCTGCGCGTTGCAATGGATGCCTTTCTCGCCCCGGAACCGAGCCGTCTGTATCTCACGAGCACGGATGACGCGTTCGCGGATGACGGCACTGGGTTCGCCCTGCTGTGTGTCGGAGAGTTTTTCGAAGGGCACGGGAGTTATCTCGCACTGGATGTCGAAACGATCCATCAGCGGTCCGCTGATCTTGCCCAGATAGCGCTGCACCTGGGCCGGAGAACAGACGCAAGGGCGGGTAGGATGGTTATAGTAGCCACAAGGACAGGGGTTCATGGAGGCGACCATCATGAAGTTGGCAGGGTAGTCGATGGCGTATTTGGCGCGGCTGACGGTGATGTGGCGGTCTTCCAGCGGCTGACGGAGCAGTTCGAGGATATGGCGCGGGAACTCGGGGAACTCGTCACAGAAGAGCACACCATTATGTGCCAGGCTGATTTCGCCGGGCTGTGGGTTTGAGCCGCCACCCACAAGGGCAACGGACGAAATGGTGTGGTGGGGCGAACGGAAGGGGCGGACAGCAATGAGCGACGTGCCCGAGCCCAGTTTCCCTGCTACAGAGTGAATCTTAGTCGTCTCGAGGCTTTCGGCCAGCGAAAGGGGCGGAAGAATGGACGGCAGGCGCTTGGCCATCATAGATTTGCCGGAGCCGGGAGGACCGATGAGGATGATGTTGTGCGAGCCGCTGGCAGCCACCTCAAAGGCGCGCTTGACGTTCTGCTGTCCTTTGACGTCGGAAAAGTCGAAATCAAAATCCGACTGATGAGCATAGAACTCTGCACGGGTATCCACTACGGTCTCTTCAAGGGTCTCCTCGCCATTGAAGAAACGGACGACCTGCATCATGTTGTCAACACCATAGACCTTCAGCTTATTCACCACAGCAGCCTCACGGGCGTTCTGGCGGGGAAGGATGAATCCGTCGTAGCCCAACTCACGGGCCTTGATGGCTATGGGCAGCGAGCCTTTGATAGGCATCAGCGCTCCGTCGAGGCCCATTTCACCCATGATGACATAACGCTCCAGCCTGCTTGCGTCAATCTGCCCGTCTGCAGCCAGAAGGCCAATAGCCAGAGGAAGGTCGTAGGCCGAACCCTCTTTCCGTATGTCCGCCGGAGCCATGTTTATCACGACCTGCGAACGGGGGAATCGCAACCCGTTGTGTCCAACAGCCGAGACGATGCGCTCGTGGCTCTCCTTGACAGCATTGTCGGGCAGGCCGACCAGAAAGAACTGCACGCCGCGCGTGATGTTCACCTCGATGGTGACGATAGTGGCATCGACGCCCTGTAACGCTGCTCCAAAGACCTTGACAAGCACCTTTTTGTGGATTTAGATTTTTACGACTAACGATTTACAGCCGCGTTCCAAGCTTCATTTTGCATTTCCTGATTGCATAGAAACGCCTCGCCTACGCGTTCAGCGACAGCATCTCTTCGATGTACTGGCGGGAGTTGCTGAGCCGCGGCACCTTATGCTGTCCGCCCAGTTTGCCTTTTGACTTCAGCCAATCGTGGAAGAGGTTGGGACGGGCAACGACAATCTCCAGATGCTGCAGCGTGATGTCCTTGTAACGCTTAGCCTCATAGTCGGAATTACATTCCTGCAAAGCCTTATCAAGCAGGATGGCGAACTGCTCCACATCGGCTGGCATCCTGTCAAACTCGATGAGCCACTGGTGACGGCACTTGGCATCACCGTCCATGAAAACAGGGGCCGCCGTGTACTCTTTCACCAGGGCGCCCGTCGCCTCACAGGCTTTCAGCAGGCCTTTCTCCGCATTGTCGACAACCAGTTCTTCGCCGAAGGCATTGATGAAGTGCTTGGTGCGCCCTGTGATGACGAATTTATACGGGTCTTTCTGCGTGAAACGCACCGTGTCGCCAATGATATAGCGCCAAAGACCGCACGAAGTGCTGATGACCATGGCATAGTTTTTCCCCACCTCCACATCCCAAAGCGGGACGATGGTGGGATTGTCGGTGCCGAACTCGCTCATGGGGATGAATTCATAGAAGACGCCGTAGTCAATCATCAACAGCATGGCCGGGTCGCCGGGCTCGCTCTGTATGCCAAAGAAACCTTCGCTGGCATTATAGGTCTCCATGTAGTGCATGTTCGGGCTCGGAATCAGCTGCTTATACTGGTTGTAATAAGGTGTGAAGGCCACCCCGCCATGGAAAAAGACTTCCAGATTGGGCCATACCTCACTGATGTTTTTCTTTCCCGTTATCTCCAGGATATGTCTTAGCACAGCCATCATCCATGAAGGCACGCCCGAGAGATTCGTCACGTTTACCTCTTTCACCGACTGGGCGATACGCTCCATCTTTTCCTCGAAATCGCTCAACAGGGCAATCTCTTTGTTAGGCACGCGGAAGAGGTTGACGAAGGGATTGACATTCTCGATAAGAATGGCGCTAAGGTCGCCCACAAGGCTATGAGGCAGGTTGTAGTTGGGAGCGTGGCTTCCTCCAAGAATCAGGGCCTTGCCATCGAAGAGATTGCTATTGGGGTTGTTGTGGAGGTAAAGCGCCACGACGTCCGTCCCGCCGCGATAGTGAGTGTCGGAGAGACCGTCGGCCGAGACGGGGATGAACTTGCTCTTATCGTTTGTCGTTCCAGAGGATTTGGCATACCATTTCACCTGTCCCGGCCAAAGGATATCCTTTTCCCCATGGCGCATGCGTTCGATGAATTCCTTCAACCCTTCATAGTCGGAGACGGGCACCTCGCGGGCGAAGTCTTCGTAACGTTCGATACGCTGATAATTATTGCGTTTTCCCCACTCCGTCCGTTCTGCCTTGCCGACAAGTTGCATAAGGACTTTGTGCTGAATGGTTTCAGCATGTTCGTATTCACTGATTTTCTGCACACGGGGTGAGAGAAAGAGTCTGACCAAACCTGTTTGCATCGCTGGTATTAATACGTGTAATATACTTTTCTCAAAAAATAGCTGTCAAAGGTAATGCAACTTGAGCGGAAAAGCAAATTTTAAACTGCTTTTTTCAAACAACGGAGCCGAGAGAGAAAGATTTTTCTTTCCGAACCTTCAAATCCACGGGCATGAAAGTTCAAATCCACGGGCGTGAAACTTCAAATCCACGGGCGTGGATTTTTGATAAAGTAGTGCGTTTTGGGCGTTTATTACTTCGTAACGTCTTTAACAGGAGACAGGCGTGCATCACTGCACGCCTGTCTCTCCTCTATAGGCTATAATATGATTTTTTATTCGGCTTTTGCCTCTTCTGCGGGAGCCTCTGTTGCGGGGGCTTCGGCAGCAGGAGCTGCCTCTGCCTTCGGAGCAGACTTGCGGCTGCGGCGAGTACGTGTGGCCTTCTTCGGAGTCTTAGCCATGTTCTCATCAAAGTCAACAAGCTCGATGAAGCAGATGGGGGCTGCATCGTCCTGACGGTTACCCAGCTTGATGATGCGGGTGTAGCCACCGGGACGGTCGCCAACCTTCGTGATGACCTCATTGAAAAGTTCGCTGACGGCATGCTTGTCCTTCAGATAACTGAAGACAACACGACGGCTATTGGTTGTATCGTTCTTGGCCTTGGTGATAAGCGGCTCGACGTACTTCTTGAGAGCCTTGGCCTTAGGGAGAGTCGTAGTGATTCTTTTGTGCTTGATCAGAGAGCAGGCCATGTTGGCCATCATTGACTTTCTGTGGGATGCAGTACGGCTCAGGTGATTGAGTTTCTTTCCGTGTCTCATAATCGGATGTTAATCTTTATCAAGTTTATACTTTGTAATATCTGTTCCAAACGAAAGATTCAGACTCTCGAGCAAATCATCAAGCTCAGTGAGCGATTTCTTACCGAAGTTGCGGAACTTGAGGAGGTCAGTCTTGTTGAACTGAACCAGGTCGCCCAGCGTGTCCACCTCGGCTGCCTTGAGGCAGTTGAGGGCACGGACGGAGAGATTCAGATCCGTGAGCTTGGTCTTCAGCAGCTGGCGCATGTGGAGAACCTCTTCGTCAAACTCTTCGTTAGTGTCGAACGAAGTGTCCTCAAGCGTTATCTTCTCATCAGAGAAGAGCATGAAGTGGTAGATGAGAATCTTGGCGGCTTCCTTCAGTGCCTCCTTCGGGTGAATGGAACCATCGGTAGTAATCTCAAGTACAAGTTTGTCGTAGTCGGTCTTCTGCTCAACGCGGAAGGGCTCGACAGCATACTTGACATTACGTATCGGCGTGTAGATGGAATCAATGGGAATTGTATTGACGTCGGTGCAGTAAATGCGATTTTCGTCAGAAACAACATAGCCGCGGCCCTTGTTGATGCTGATTTCAATCTGCATCTTTGCCTTGGGGTCAAGACGGCAAATTACCAACTCGGGATTTAACACTTCAAATCCGCTAAGGCACTTGCCTATATCTCCAGCACGGAACTCGGTGGTATTCTCAACGGTGATGTTGACCTTCTCCGTCTCAACCTCCTCGACAAGCTGCTTGAAGCGAACCTGCTTAAGGTTAAGGATGATGTTGGTAACATCTTCCTTGACGCCCGGCACGGTAGCGAACTCATGCTCAACACCGTCGATGCGGATGGTGTTGATGGCGAAACCCTCAAGAGAGGAAAGGAGGATGCGGCGAAGGGCGTTACCGATGGTAATACCAAAGCCCGGCTCGAGGGGACGAAATTCGAATTTGCCGAATTTCGAATCCGCCTCCAACATGATTACTTTGTCTGGTTTTTGAAATGCTAATATCGCCATTGGGGTTTAATTCTTTGAATACAATTCGACAATCAGTTGTTCCTTGATGTTCTCGGGGATATCTTCACGGGCGGGGATGCTCATGAACTTGCCAGCCTTCTGGGCTTCGTCCCACTCAAGCCATGAATACTTGGCGTGGTTGAAACCGGCAAGACTGTTCTCGATAACCTCGAGCGACTTGGAACGTTCGCGAACAGCTACAATGTCGCCAACCTTGACTGCGTAGGAGGGGATGTTAACCACCTTGCCATTGACAGTGATGTGGCGGTGACTGACGAGCTGACGGGCAGCGGCACGCGTCGGGGCAATGCCGAGACGATAGACAACGTTGTCGAGACGACCTTCAAGAAGCTGAAGAAGAACAACACCCGTGATGCCATTCTTGCGCTCAGCCTTGTTGAAGAGGTTGCGGAACTGGCGCTCAAGAACACCATAGGTGTACTTGGCCTTCTGCTTCTCAGCGAGCATGATGCCATATTCCGAGGTTTTGCGACGCTTGTTGTTGCCGTGCTGACCAGGGGCATAGTTCTTCTTTGAGAGAACCTTGTCTGCTCCGTAAATGGGTTCGCCAAACTTACGGGCGATTTTCGACTTAGGACCTGTATATCTAGCCATTTTCTACTTCTTTTAAAATTAAACTCTTCTTCTCTTGGGAGGACGGCAGCCGTTGTGAGGCAGCGGAGTGACGTCGATAATCTCAACAACCTCAATGCCGGCAGTATGGGTAGCACGGATGGCCGACTCACGTCCGTTGCCGGGACCCTTCACATAGGCCTTCACCTTGCGCAGGCCAAGGTCATAAGCAACCTTTGCGCAATCTTCGGCGGCCATCTGGGCAGCATACGGAGTGTTTTTCTTCGAGCCACGGAAACCCATCTTACCTGCGGAAGACCAAGAGATAATCTGGCCTTCTTCGTTGGCAAGGGCTACAATGATGTTATTGAATGATGAATGGACATGAAGCTGACCCATTGCACCAACCTTCACATTTCTTTTCTTTGTTACGACTGATTTCTTTGCCATATCTGATTAATTTTTAGTGCATGTGAACATTACTTCGTAGCCTTCTTCTTGTTGGCAACCGTTTTCTTACGGCCCTTACGCGTACGGGCATTGTTCTTCGTGCTCTGTCCGCGGACGGGCAGGCCAATACGATGACGAACGCCACGATAGCAACCAATGTCCATCAGTCGCTTGATGTTCAGCTGGACTTCGGTACGAAGGTCACCCTCGACCTTATAGTCTGCACCGATGACCTCACGGACGCGAGCGGCCATATCGTCAGTCCAGTCCTTAACCTTAATGTCTTTATCCACGCCGGCTTTCTCAAGGATCTTAGCGGCGCTGCTGCGACCAATACCATAGATATAGGTCAATGCAATTTCTCCTCGCTTGTTCTGAGGAATGTCTACTCCGACAATTCTTATAGCCATATACTTGTTTTGATTGTTTTACTTGGTAAACCTATTATCCCTGGCGCTGTTTCTCCTTGGGATTCTTTTTGTTGATAACATACAGAGTTCCGTGACGACGGACAATCTTGCAGTCCGCGGAACGTTTTTTTAATGATGCTCTTACTTTCATTGTTATTTCGTTTTTTATTTGTATCTAAAACTGATTCTACCTTTGGTCAAGTCGTAAGGAGACATTTCCACCTTTACCTTGTCACCGGGAAGGATCTTGATGTAGTGCATACGCATCTTCCCTGAGATGGTGGCCGTTATCTGATGGCCATTTTCCAATTCAACACGGAAATTGGCATTGGACAATGCCTCAACGACTGTCCCGTCTTGTTCTATTGCTGACTGTTTAGACATATTAATGTTGTTTATTTCTTAAAACTTCTTCCACGAACTCAAACGAAGAGAGAATGTCTGCCTTGGTGAGGCCGACGGCCATGGTGTGCTCGAAATGGGCAGCGGGCTTGCGGTCAATCGTGCTGACCCCCCAGCTGTCGTCTTCCCAGACAATGTCACGACGCCCCATGGTAATCATCGGCTCAATGGCAATGACCATTCCCTTCTTCAGCTTGACACCGTTTCCGCGACGTCCGTAGTTGGGAACAGCAGGATCCTCGTGCATCTCGCGGCCCACGCCGTGTCCGGTAAATTCGCGGACGACGCCAAAGCCGTGACGCTCGCAATGCTGCTGAACAGCATTGCCGATGTCGCCAATTCGCTTTCCAACCACAGCCTGCTCAATGCCGAGGTAAAGAGCTTCCTTCGTTACACGAAGCAGCTCCTTCACATCCTCGGACACCTCGCCCACGCAGAAGGTGTAGGCTGAGTCACCGCAAAAGCCATTCAGATAGGTGCCGCAATCCACACTGACGATGTCACCCTCTTTAAGAGGAACGTCATTGGGAATGCCGTGTACAATCATCTCGTTCACGGATGTGCACAACGTTCCGGGAAAAGCAGGCAGGCCCGGCTCAAAGTTCGGGAAGCCTTTGAAGGTGGGTACGGCTCCATGGTCGCGGATGAACTCCTCGGCCACCTTATCAAGCTGACGGGTTGTCACACCAGGCTCAATCAGCTTGGCGACTTCTGCTAGCGTGCGGCCAACGAGGAGGTTCGCCTGACGCAGGAGCTCAATTTCTTCTTCTGTCTTAAGAAATATCATTTACCCAATCTTAATATGCTGCACCTGAACGGCCCTTTATACGGCCACTCTTAAGCAATCCATCATAGTGACGCATGAGCAGATGGCTTTCAATCTGCTGCAGCGTGTCGAGAACGACGCCGACCATAATGAGCAGCGACGTACCACCGAAGAACTGAGCGAACTCACGCGATACGCCAAACAGCCGCGCAAACGGAGGCAGAATGGCAATAACAACAAGGAACAAAGCACCCGGCCACGTGATGCGTGACATAACAGTGTCAATGTAATCAGCTGTTGCCTTACCCGGCTTCACACCAGGAATGAATCCATTATTCCGCTTCATATCCTCAGCCATCTGAGTAGGATTGACCGTGATGGCAGTATAGAATAAGGTGAACAGAATAATCAGGATGGCAAAAATCAGATTATACAGCCAACTGTCAGTGTCAGTCAGCAGACGGACGAACTTGCCTGCCGTTTCCACCTTGTCCATACGAATGAACGAAAGGGGGATGAACATGATGGCCTGTGCGAAGATGATAGGCATCACGTTTGCAGCATTCACCTTAAGAGGAATGTACTGACGGGCACCGCCGAACTGCTTTCCGCCGGAAATCTGCTTGGCATACTGGACAGGGATCTTGCGGACGCCCTGTGTGAGCATAATGGCAGCCATGAACACGAAGAACAGGGCTATAATCTCAAACAGGAACATAACAAGACCGCCGCCACGAGCAGAAGCCATGCGAGAAGTGAACTCCTGCGTAATGGCTGTCGGGAAACGAGCGATGATACCGATAAGAATGATGAAGGAGATACCGTTACCGATACCCTTATCGGTGATGCGCTCACCCAGCCAGAGGATGAACATGCTGCCTGCGGCCAGAATGATGGTTGACGTGATGAAGAATGCCATGGACGAAATGCCAGGATTAATGGCACCTGGAGCCTGGATACGAAGGTTCGTCAGGTAGGCGGGAGCCTGAATCACCAGCACAATGATGGTCAGATAACGCGTGATCTGATTGATCTTGCGACGTCCGCTCTCTCCCTCGCGCTGCATCTTCTGGAAAGAAGGAACCACCATAGTCAGCAACTGGACAACGATGGAGGCCGAGATGTAGGGCATGATACCCAATGCGAAGATAGATGCGTTGGAGAAGGCACCGCCCGAGAACATGTCGAGCAGCGAAAGAAGCCCGTTATCACCTGCCTGTTCGTGCAATCTGGCCAGAGCGGTGGAATCGATACCCGGAAGGATAACGTTCGTACCGAAACGATAGATGGCCACGAACCCGATGGTGATGAGCAGCTTCGTCTTCAGGTCTTCAATTTTGAATACGTTCGTAAAGAACTTACGCTTCCAGAGGTAGAACAGGAAGATAAGAACTATTACGCTTGCAAATGCGATGATGTTCATACACGATTAAAGTTTAATTGCGTTACCACCCTTGGCTTCGATGGCGGCCTGAGCACTCTTGGAAAATGCATGGGCTTCCACATCGACCTTCGAGGTGAGCTCGCCGTTACCCAAAATCTTCACAAGCTGGCGTGAGGAGACGAAACCGGCTGCAATGAGGTCGGCAACCGTCACCTTCTCGAGCTGCTTGGCATCAGCCACAGCCTGAATGACATTCAGGTTGATAGCTTTGTATTCAACGCGGTTGATGTTCTTGAAGCCGAACTTCGGAACGCGGCGCTGCAGAGGCATCTGGCCACCTTCGAAACCAATCTTCTTGGAATAACCAGAACGCTGCTTAGCACCCTTATGACCACGCGTTGAAGTGCCACCCAGACCTGAACCGGCACCACGGCCCACTCTCTTGCGTGTCTTGGTTGAGCCCTCTGCGGGTTTCAAACTATTTAATTTCATAATCGAATCTTTTTAATAATTAATTACTCAACAACAACTACCAGATGCTTCACTTTGTTGATCATGCCCATAATGGAAGGCGTTGCCTCATGCTCAACAACTTTATTCATCTTGGTCAGACCAAGTGCATCAAGGGTACGTTTCTGGTCTTTCGGAGCTCCGATACGGCTCTTTATCTGCTTAACTTTTATAGTTGCCATAGTTTATCTCTCCTTATCCATTAAATACTCGGTTCATACTGATGCCTCTGTCATTTGCGACCATCTTGGCGTCGCGGAGTTCCTCCAGAGCCTTAATGGTAGCCTTCACCAGATTGTGAGGGTTGGAAGAGCCCTTGGACTTGGCGAGAACATCCGTCACGCCAACGCTCTCGAGGACAGCACGCATGGCACCGCCAGCCACCACGCCGGTACCTGCCGAAGCAGGACGGAGCAGCACGTGAGCACCGCCGAAGCGGACCTCCACCTCATGGGGAATAGTGCCCTTGATGATGGGAACGCGCACCAGGTTCTTCTTAGCAGCTTCAACACCCTTTGCGATGGCTGCAGTTACTTCACCAGCCTTACCAAGGCCACAACCGATGACGCCATTGCCGTCGCCAACC
>JAILEU010000036.1 GCA_024697785.1 Bacteroidaceae bacterium
GCCTCGCTTGATTGCTGGGCATCGGCGCAGAGCACCATCGCGAGCGACAATATGAGACAGCGCAGTCGCATTCCTCCTAAATCATGCAACGAAAGTTATCCACTACCCCAATGAGGTGCTGTTCCTCATCGACCACCAGTACGGCATGTATCTTCTTCTCGTTCAGAGTGTCCAGAATCTCGTTCACCTTCGTCTGCGGCGCCACGCAGATAGGATGGGGCGTCATGGCCTGTTCGACGGGCAGGTTGAAGAAGCGCTCCTGCAGGCGGTTCACGGCGCGGCGGATGTCACCGTCCGTGATGATGCCCACGATGTGGCCTTCCTCGATGACAATGCCCAGTCCGAGCATGCCGTCGCTGATGCGTATGATGGCTTCGCCCAGTTTCATCTGAGGAGTGATGACAGGCAGGTCGTCGCTGCGCATTACGTCCTGAGCCGTAATCAGCAGTCGGTGGCCCAGTGCGCCGCCGGGGTGGAAGCGTGCGAAATCGTCCTTGCCGAAGTGGCGCGTCTCCATCAGCGCGATGGCCAGTGCGTCGCCCATGGCGAGGGTGGCGGTTGTCGAACTTGTGGGAGCCAGATTCAGCGGGCAAGCCTCGTTCTCTACGCGCACGGTGATGTGGCATGCCGCATAGCGAGCCAGCAGCGAGTTGGGGTTGCCCGAGATGCCGATGAGCGGGATGTGGCGCTCAAGCAGGTAGGGCACAAAGCGCAGCAGCTCGTCGGTCTGTCCGCTGTTGCTGATGCCGATGACGACATCGTCGGGGGTGATTACGCCCAAGTCGCCGTGGAAAACGTCGAGCGGGTTGATGTAGAACGAGGGAGTTCCCGTACTGCTCAGCGTGGCAGCAATCTTGGCAGCGATGTGCCCGCTCTTGCCCACTCCCGTCAGAATCACCTTCCCGCGGCACGCCATGATGATGGCCACTGCCCGGTCCATGTTCTCGTCCAAGTCGGGGATGAGGTCGAGGATCGCCTGCGCCTCGTCGCGGAGACATTTCTCCGCAATCTCTCTTATGTTCATAGTAGGGTTTTGATTACGTGTTCCAGGTCGTCGAGCCGCAACATGTTCGGCCCGTCGCTCAATGCCTTGTCTGGGTCAGGGTGCACCTCGAAGAAGTAGCCCGTAGCGCCGAATGCCTTGGCTGCCAACGCCATCGAAGGCACATACTGCCGGTCGCCGCCCGTTGTGCCATTGCCCGCACCAGGGCGCTGCACAGCGTGGGTGCAGTCCATGATGACTCTCGGACATATATCCTTCATCTTCGGGATGTTACGGAAATCGACGACAAGATTGTTGTATCCGAAGATGTTTCCCCGTTCGGTGAGCCACACCTCCCTTGCGCCGCTCTCGATACATTTCTCGTAGGGGAAGCGCATGTCGGAGGCGCTCAGGAACTGGGCCTTTTTGATGTTCACGATGCGGCCGGTGCGCGCTGCGGCTACCAACAAGTCTGTCTGCCGACACAAGAAGGCGGGAATCTGCAGTACGTCAGCCACTTTGCCCGCAGCCTCAGCCTGCCAGCTCTCGTGGATGTCGGTCAGGATGGGCAGGCCGTACCTCTCGCGAATGTCAGCGAGAATCTGCATCCCGCGCTCCAGCCCCGGGCCACGGTACGAATGAATGCTTGTGCGGTTCGCCTTGTCGAACGAAGCCTTGTAGTATATCGTGATGTCGAGTCTCTCTCGTATTCCAGCCAGTTCCTCGGCCACTCGTTGCATGATGTCGTCTTGTTCGATGACGCAGGGACCGGCGATGAAGATGGGCTTCATATTATTATCTTCTTTGTTACAATCGGATTGCAAAGATACGCTTTTTTTTCGAATGTGCGGCTCAACTCATCCAAAAATGCACCCTTTTCCATGCGTTTCGTTACTATACGCTTGGAAAAGCCTGAATCTATTTGTTTTTTCACTCGCTTAATCGTATCTTTGTCCCGATAAAATAATGTAATGAAGTTTCGGACGTCTGAACGCATTGGGAATACGCCCCGCAGGGCGGCAGAAACACAATGAATCAGACTATTTCAAATGTACTCAATGAATGACAATAAAAAGAAACGGAGTATGAGACACTGGAAACGTATTTTTTTGATTCTCATGTTCTTCCTTGTGAATAGCTTAGTGTGGGCTCAGACCGATGGCCAAGCTGTCGGCAGAAAGAAAGTGGGCGTAGTGCTCAGTGGCGGCGGTGCAAAAGGCATGGCTCACATCGGAGTGCTGAAGGTACTGGAGCGGGCAGGCATCCCCATTGATGTCATCACCGGCACGTCGATGGGCAGTATCGTAGGCGGACTCTACGCCATCGGTTACAATGCCAATTCCCTTGACTCCATAGTGAGGAGGCAGGACTGGAGCTATGTCATCTCCGACAAGGAAGACCTCCGCAACCAGAGCCTCAGCGACCGCCAGAAGCAGAACACCTACGTCTTTACCACCGGCATGACCATCGGCAAGCGCGACATGAACGCCGGCGGACTCATCAGAGGCAAGAACCTCGCAGAGCTCTTCCAGCAACTCTGCACCGGTTACACCGACTCGCTCGACTTCAATCGCGATTTGTGCATCCCATTTGCCTGTGTGGCTACGAACATCATGGACAACAGCGAAGTCGTCTTCCATAGCGGACGACTGCCCCAGGCCATGCGAGCCTCGATGGCCATTCCCGCAGCCTTCTCGCCCGTGAGAATCGGCGACATGGTGCTGGTGGACGGCGGACTGAAGAATAACTATCCGGCCGACGTGGCCCGCGAGATGGGCGCAGACATCCTTATCGGTGTGACGCTGTCCGGAAAGCCAAAGACGGCAGAAGACATTACAGGTACGATGAAAATCGTCGGCCAGATTATCGACGTCAATTGTACCAACAAGTATGACGAGAACAAGGCCATCACCGACCTGTGGATGAATGTCGATCCCCACAGCTACTCCACCGCCAGCTTCACGGCCGAAGCCATCGACTCGCTGGTGCATTACGGCGAAGAGGAGGCCATGCGCCACTGGGACGAGATTATCGCCCTGAAGAAGCGCATCGGCATCGACGAGACGTTCCGCCCAACGATCCACTATCCACTGCGCCCGAATGTGATGACCGAGCGCCAGCATGTCACCGGCTACACCTTCGAGAACATGACGCAGCCTGCCGAACGCTTCCTGATACAGAAATTCAACCTGAACAAGAGGGATAGTATCGACGCCGACCTCATGCAGCAGCTCACCACCTGCATGCGCATCGACCTTTTTTATCAGACGGCCGAATGCCGAATGGTGCCCGATGGCAACGGCGTGCAAGTCATCCTCTCGGCAGGCAACCGTAAGTCGATGCAACTCTACGCTGGGGCGCGCTACGACAACGAAGAATATGCCGCCGTACAGCTCGGCCTCGACATTCCCCTCAAGACCGCCGTGCCGATGAGCACCGACATTACCGTCCGTTTGGGTAAACGCCTGAAGGCGCGCGCCGAACTGACTTTCCACCCGCGCAGCATTCTGCGCCCCATGCTCAGCTACGAGTTCAACCGCAACGATGTGGACGTCTATTTCGAAGGCGACCGCGACTACAATGTGCGTTACAACCAGTTCCAGACCGAGTTCGTACCCATCAGCCACGACCTGAAGCATTTCAACATCCAGTACGGACTGAGGTGGGACTATCTGCACTACCGCAACATGCTCGGCACGGAGACCGACATAAAGACAGTGCTCAAGAACGAGCACTTCATCAGCTACCACGCCCGCCTGACCTACAACAGCGAGGACAACTGGTACTTCCCTACGCGCGGCGCTCGCTTCAAGGCCGAGTACGCCTATCTCACCAACGACTTTGCCAAGCTCAAGGAGCGCGCAGCCGACGGTAGCGTTATTGGCAAGACGCTGGGTATGAATGACATCCGAGCCAATTGGCGCATGTCTTTCACCCTCGGCCAGCGCTTTACGCTGCAGCCCATGTTTTATGGCCGTCTGCTCTTCGGCGATGTAGTGCCACCCCTCTTCGGCAACACGATTGGCGGCGAGTGGCTTGCCCACTATATCGAGCAACAGATGCCCTTCGTCGGCATCGGCAACATGGAATACGTGAGGCACCACTTCGTCGCCGCCCAGCTACAGGCGCAGCAGCGCATAGGCGGCAACCACTACGTACTGCTTCGCATGGCAGCTGCCCAGCATGCCGACGAGATAAAGGAAATCCTCGACCACCGCACCCTCTTCGGTGTCCAGGCCGCCTATTACTACAACACCATCTTCGGCCCCCTCGGTGCCACCTTTGGCTACAGCAACCGCACCAAGGAGCCGTACATTTATCTCAACCTCGGGTATGAATTCTAAGCCTCTCGTTGTGAAAAACCACCAAATCGTTTGGCTTTTCCCCGTCGATTTCGTACTTTTGCATTGCAATTAGAAAAAAAAGAAAAGACAATGAGCAAGGTCATCATCAACTGTTACGAAGATTTTCTCCCCTATATCGGGAAGCCTCTCGGCGAGAGCGATTACGTCGAACTGAGTCAGGAGCGCATCAACCTCTTTGCCGATGCGACGCTCGACCATCAGTGGATTCATGTCGATACGGAGCGCGCTTTGCGCGAGAGTCCCTTCGGCACCACCATTGCCCACGGCTATCTGACACTCTCGATGCTGCCCCACCTGTGGGACCAGATTATCGAAGTCCACAACCTCGCCCGCATGATGAACTACGGCATGGACAAGATGCGCTTCAGCCAGCCCGTTCTCAGCGGTCAGCACATCCGCATGCTCACCGTCCTCGACGACGTCGCCAATCTGCGCGGCGCCATCCGCACCAGCATCCACTTCACCATCGAGATACAGGAGACAGGCAAGAAAGCCCTCGAAGGCATCGCCACCTTCGTTTACTACTTCGCGAAGTAGCAGCCGCGCAATTCAGCTCTGCACTCTGCACCTCCCCCTCATCGTGCACACTGCACAGCCGTACGGTCTCCTCTCCGCCTCCTTGCCGATGCCGACGATGCCGCTGACCGACTTCGCCGGCACCATCATGCACTCCTCCGTGAGCCTGATGCCCGACATGCCTTCGGGTATGAAGGAAAACAGCAGCCGCTGCTCCTTCAATGCCCAACTGCAATACCCCGGACTATAGTTATTGGTGATTCTCAGTCCCGCTATGGCGCATGCAGTCCGCAGCCGGGACAACAAATCCTCGGTCACTCCATCCGTGCAGATCGACGCTACGGCGTCCGCCACGAACTCCTTTACGATGTCACCCTCTTCCCTTATCCGCTCCATCCATTCTTCGTACCCAGCTCCCAGCGTGACGGTGAAGAGGGCCAGTTTCGAGGCTCCCTCCATCGCTTGGGCTATTATGGCGCCCGTATGGAACGCCTTTTCGTCACAGACGATGCTGCCCCCGTCTCCCAGCCTGCACCTCACGATTCTATATCCTGCTCGCGCCTTGCATTCTGCCATCCGCCTGCCATTGCGGTTCACGTCGGAGATCCTGAGGCCTGCCGTCTCAACGGCAAACATAAAACTCTGGGGCACAACGGGCAAAAAGTCGGGCAATTCGCCCGAAAGTACCGCTTGGCAACGTTCTAATGAAGTCATTCTCTCAATCAAGTGCTATCTGTCAGTTTAATCAAAAGTGTACGCTTAAGCGATTAAGCGTTGTAAATATAGTAATATTCCGTCATTCGGCAAGCATTCTATGGCTTAAATTATGTAAAAACAATGTAAAAAGACACTTTTCTTGTCGCTTCGGATGATACTTTCATTGTGAAACAAGTCGCGAAGGGAGGGCAGACCACAGGCAGGGGGACGCTCGACGCTTGTCTGTGTTCCGTCGCACCTTCGGCGTTTTTCCCGTACAGTGTCTTTACGGTCGTTTTGCACGTTTTCTAGAAGAATGTGTCTGTTTTAATAAAAAGGTGAAATACACAGAAAACCTGCCAAATATGTTAAAAATCGCACAAATAGGCAGAATATCATACACTTTATTTTGCCGTTTGGTGTGTTTTTGTTACCTTTGCGGCAAAATATAATCAATATGAATACAATTGTTGGAAGAAAACATGAGATAGAAGAGTTGGAGCGACTCTACTATAGTGACCGTCCTGAATTCGTTGCTGTTTATGGTAGGCGGCGAGTTGGTAAGACATATCTCATCAAGCAAGCCTTGAAAGATAAGTTCACCTTTCAGCATACAGGGGTATCGCCTGTTGATCAGGAAGACGATAAGAATCGCATGAAAACACAGTTGGAGAGTTTCTACTACTCCATGCTGAATCATGGTCTTGAAGGCTTCAAACAACCCAAGTCATGGATGGAGGCGTTCTACCAGCTGGAACAATTGCTTATGAAACTCGACAATGGTCAGCGCATGGTGATTTTCATAGATGAACTGCCTTGGCTGGACACGCCTCGAAGCCGCTTCCTGTCTGCTTTTGAGAACTTCTGGAATGGATGGTGCAATGGCCGTGATAATGTGATGCTCGTTGTTTGTGGCAGCGCAACATCATGGATGCTCAGCAACCTGTCGAGAAGCAAAGGAGGACTTTATGGTCGACTTACTGACGAAATAAAGGTCTATCCTTTTACCCTCAAGGAGTGTGAAGCCTATTTTGAGCACGAAGACATAGAAATATCTCGTTACGACATTGTACAGTCGTATATGGTATTCGGCGGAATACCCTATTACCTCAGCTATTTCCGCAGGGGCTATAGTTTTGAGAGGAACACAGACATGATTCTTTTCGGTAGCAAGCCAAGACTGAAAGATGAGTTCAACCGCCTCTTCAAAGCCATCTTTACGAATTCGGAAGACTGTAAGAAGATTATCCGTTTTCTTGCCACTCGCAACTACGGTTTTACTCGCGAAGAGATCGCATCCGCCACGGGTCTACCTCTTGGTGGTGGGCTCAGCGACACGCTATCTGTACTTGCAGAGAGCGACTTCATCTTACGTTATAGCCCTTACGGAAAAGGAACAGGCGAATATTATAAGCTTATTGATAACTTTTGCCTGTTCTGGTTGAAGTATGTGGAAAAGAATCAGGAGAATGCCACATTCATCAATGACAATTTCGCATCAGATGTAATGAGAGCATGGCGAGGTATTGCCTTTGAACAGGTTTGCTGGCAACACATAACTCAGATGAAGCGAGCTCTAGAGATAGGTGGAGTCAGGACTTCCATCTCTGCCTGGAATGTACCTGGTACAGAACAAAAAGCAGGAGTACAGATAGACCTTTTAATTCAACGCGATGACAATATAGTAAACCTCTGCGAGATGAAGTTTTACGGTACACCCTTATCCATTGACAAGGAAGAGGAAACCCAAATGCTCCACCGCGTAGAAATGCTTAAGAAAACTCTATCTGCCAAACAAACTGTTCATCTTACGTTAGTAACCACCTTTGGACTTGTTCACGGAAAGCATAGCGGAAAGGTCCAGAAGATAATCACAATTGATGATTTTTTTACATAAGACTATATTTTTTGCAATGAGGGATGTTTGATTAGAGGCACAAAGCCATAATCGTGATTATCCTTCACGAAAAAGAACAGGGTGCAACCCTTTTGAATTAAGGAAGTTGCACCCTATTGATTTATTTCAGAGTTTTCTAATTACTCCTCGACGGCTGCTTGCGCCGCGGCTAACGGGAACTGATTATCAGCACTTTACGGCGAATCTGGGAAACATTTGGGAAACATTATGAGCATGTACTGCACATTCTGCACCCGATTTCCTCAAAATATCCGACCATTTTTGCCACTTCGACTACTTTTCGATATTTTAATTGTTAAACACTACTGTTAGAACACTCATTGCATTACGACTTTTCAGCACGTTCTGCGAATTTTGCTTGCAAAATTAATAATTTCTCATGACTTTACGGTCGTTTTGCACGTTTTTCTTGCAGAACGTGTCTGTTTTTAATATAAATTAAGGCAAAAACCACATCCAGTTATCAAATTCTTGTTTCGATTAAAAGAAAAACGGATGGATTTTAATGCCGGAAGTTTAGGTTTAAGTTTAGATGTTCTTA
>JAILEU010000118.1 GCA_024697785.1 Bacteroidaceae bacterium
GTTATGGCTGTAGGCTTTTATCTGTAAGCTGGCTTACAAGGAAAAGCCTATAGACATAATATCTGAGACAACGTCTCTGAACAGAGCAAAAGGGTTTTGCTGGTTTTGGTTCATGGAAACACAGGTTTCTGCAAGTGAACCAAAAGTTGTGGCTAAACCATGCCGAAATTGATATCCTTTCGAATCATGCTGATGATTAGAGTATAGAGAATGTCATTCAAGCAACCACTTCCATGCAGGAATTATTTCAATCTGTTTGCCATTTTCTAACGGGACTGTTCCCTCTTCGATAATACTTTTATTTGATACCAGCAAACAAAAAGGGTGACTTTTGTTCGACGTCAGCAAACAAAGCGCAATAACAGGCATGTAAATTGCTCATTGTTGTTTTGTAAAAGTTGTGGCTAATCCTTGCCGAAAGTGATATCCTTTCGGATCTTGTTGATGGTCTTTGGAGTGACGTTAAGGAACGAGGCGAGGTCCTTCAAGTCAAGATGCAGGGCGATGCCGGGACAACGTTGCATCAGCATCTCATAGCGCTCGCGGGCTGTGGCGCAGTGGAGGTCGAGATAGCGCGAACGGAACTGGAAGAGAATATGCTCGGCGATGACGGCACGCAGCCGCATCGTCTCGATGCTCTGATTGAAAAACCGCTCCAGCTGCTGGCCTGAAACCCTCCACACACAGCTGGGCGTCATGGCTTCGATGGTGGCCTGTGACGGCTGGCCGTAGAGGAACGTCGGATAGTCAACCACGAATTCGCCCTCGAGCGAGAACCACGTGAAGTGCTCTTTACCGTCCTTGTAGCCTCGCGTGACGTACTTGAAGCATCCCTTGCTCACATAGGCTAACCATCGTGCCGGCTCACCCTCGTGTTCAAACGCGTCGCCCTTGCGGTATTCCACCTTCTCACCCTCATGCTCGCAGAACTCGCGCAGCACCCGAAGGTCCATTTTGTCCTTCTCAAATTTATATTCCATAGTTTCGTTATCACTTTGACTGAAAAAATAATTCGCAGACCATGAGGAATCTACGAACCACTAACCTTTATATATACATACGCATTTTCAGAGGAATGGGTTAAACTGATATGCCTGTACGCATCACCTCACGATATATAGGCGAATCCTCTCCGCTTTCAAGAAGAATAGGTTCGATGTAGCAGCTGATGGTATCGGTAGCACGACCGAGAGATACGGCAGTGTCCCACCACTTGTCCTTATCAACCTTAGGAACAATAACGGCTACATCAATGTCACTCCACTCATTGGGGCAGTCCTTTGCATAGGAACCAAACATCATGACCTTCATCGCCGGGTCGAAACGAGGGGCAATGAGTTCTTTGTAGCGACGCACCAACTCCAAGGCAAATTCCTTGGGCAAGATGCCTTGTACGGTGTCAGGCGTAAAATCTATCGGATCTATGAATTTTTCTTTATTCTTTCGAGTATCCATGCGTGAAGTTGTTTTGTTTGTTCTAAAATCTCTGCAGCACTTTCGCGGTTGAGCGTGCGAGCCAGCTCGTTTTTGTATTCCTGATAACGGGCCTCAATATTCAGTCTTTTTATTCCTTCAAGGAAGTCTTTCTGTTCCTCGGTCATCTTAGTGTAAAGGCCACAGCCTTTAGCAATACGATCGTGGGCGTGGAGATATGGAGGATCATCGTCACGGCATACACACCAGTAGGACTTGAGAGTCTTCTCAATGACCTGATGACACATAAAAGCCACGTAGAGCCAATGACCAGTCTTATAAAGGTCTTGAGCTACGCTCAAATCTTCTTTCACGATTTCAAGCCACTTTTCTGCTCTATCTATATTTGACATAATATTTTATCCTTGATTCTTTTTATATCCTTGTCCATGTCCTTCACCACATTCCAGTTATAACTAATCGGATGTAATGTCTGTAATCTTCCTGTGGTTGTTGCCTGAATATTTTATTCTTTATTTCTTTTCGCCTGCAAAAGTACGAAAAAAAACGAAAACAAAAACGAAAACGATTGTTTTTTCTTTACCCTCAATCGTTAACCTTTAACCGTTATTCACCACTTGATATATTACTTGATTCAAATTTCGCAAGCAAAAAACGAGGCAAGACAGCGATGAGCGCCCTGAAAGGGCAGAAAGCCACCAGCCCAGGGCAACGCCCTGGGTTCTGGCGGTCCATATATTCTGCCGCCCTGAAAGGGCAAAAGCATTCCATTCAGAGGGGAACTTAAAAGCCGCAGCCACAGATTGTAAAGCTTTTGCCCTTTCAGGGCGAAAGTCACTTTTGCTGCTTCTACCCAGGGCGTTGCCCTGGGCTGGGTGCTCGTTGCCCCTTCGGGGCGTTCCTCTCTGGTACGATTTCATACTTGCGAAACTTGAATTACTTGAGTTTTGTTGGTGGTAAAAAAAGAAGGTCGTCATCTCGACGACCAATCTTTCAACTTTAAAAATCTAATACCATGAAAAACACGTTGCAAAGGTAAGGGTGTTTTCCCAATCCACCAAACAAAAAGGCGGAAAAACATGTTCTTTAACATATTTTTAGCGAAAAAGGCGGCGTAATGGGACTTTGGTAATCTTTTTTTACCCTTTATAGAACCGCCCGTACCTCATACGGAACCGGGCATCATGGCTTATGCTGGATGGTGCGCCAGGCGTGGGGGAGGAAGCGGATGATGTCGGTGGCGGTCATGGCGATGTCGGTGAGGCTCTCGGCTGCGAGGTCGCCGGCCAGGCCGTGGACAAAGACACCCAGGCGGGCTGCGTCCCACGCCGAAAGGCCTTGTGCACGGAGGGCGAGGAGAATGCCTGTCAGCACGTCTCCGCTGCCGCCGGTCGCCATCCCCGGGTTGCCGGTGGTGTTGAGCGACGTTTCGTTCCGGGGGGATGTGATGCGGGTGAGGTGTCCTTTTAAAATAAGGTAGAAGTCTCTGCTGGTTTCTATGGAGGGATTCGCTTCTTTGAGCCTCTTGTATTCGCCCGGGTGGGGCGTCAGGATGTCCGTTTCGTTCAGCAGGGCGAAAAGAGCCGGATCGGCGGCAAGATTGTTGAGGGCATCGGCATCGAGGACGATGGGCACCGAGGCTTTTTCCAACAACGTCTGCTGCACACGTCGTGTTGCGTCGGTTGCCGTCATTCCCGGACCAATGGCGATGGCGGTATAGCGCGAGAGGTTGTCGGGGAGACCTTCTATGAAGTCTGTGCCACAGGCGATGACCATTGCCTCGGGAACGGCCGTCTGGAGGATGATGCGGTTGCACTCGGGCGTGCAGACGGTTAGCAGGCCGATGCCGCTGCGCAACGCAGCCTGTGCCGCCATGACAGCTGCGCCCGCCATACCCTTGCTGCCGGCTATGAGCAGCCCATGCCCGTAAGTGCCTTTGTGGCTCTCAGGGTCACGGGGAAGAAGAAGCGCCCCAGCATCAGATAGAAGGAAAGTCATAAAAATTAGGAATTAGAAATTAGGAATTTGGAATTGGAAATTAGGAATTAGAAATTAGAAATTATGAATTAACGGGATGCAAAAGTACATATAATTCTTCTTTTCCTTGCATATTCGCGAAAGAAAAACTACCTTTGTCCTCGTGTTAACGTAATTCCTAATTTCTAATTCCTAATTCCTAATTCCTAATTCCTAATTTTTCAATTATCTATATGTTACAGATTGGTGACCACATGCCGCATTTTGAGGTTATGGACCAGAACGGCCATATCGTTACGTCGGAAAGCCTGATAGGCAAGAAGACCATCGTCTATTTCTATCCGAAAGACAATACGCCCGGCTGCACGGCCGAGGCGTGCAGCCTTCGCGACAACTACTCCGCCCTTCAGGCTGCGGGATGGAACGTGGTGGGCGTCAGCAAGGACAGCGTCAGCTCGCACAAGAAGTTCGAGGAGAAGCACCAGCTGCCTTTTACCCTGCTGTCGGATACCTCTACAGAAATGCTGCAGGCCTTCGGCGCCTGGGGCGAGAAGAAGATGTACGGCAAGGTGACCGTTGGCACGATCCGCAAGACGTTCCTCTTCGATGAGCAGGGCATCCTGACACGCATCATCGAGAAGGTGGACACGAAGAACCACGCCGCGCAGATACTCTAATAATCACGTAAAAATGAGCTGCTGACTTAACGGCTTTTCTTCACCTTTAGCACGGGCGCTATGGTGTTCACGGGCTTTTCGGGTAAGGTGACGACAAGTCCTTCGGCTGTGCGGCTGAAGGGGACACGGCCATAGCCGAGGAGCTCGACGCTGCGGATGTTCCCGGCAAAGAGGGGGCTGCCCTCGGCAAGCGACTTGATGCGCACGGTGTGGTCGTCGGGCCAGGCGAGGGCTGTGACGTAGAGGTTTTTCTCCGTCTGGGTGAAGCGTATCTCCCGAGCGCCCGCTTTGGCATAGTTGCCATCGTTGAACCCCTGGTTGTTGATGGAGATGTCAGCCTCGGCAATGGGGCCTTCGCCGAACACCTTCCACGGGCGGGTGCCGACGATGCTCTCCTTGTTCTGCTTCATCCACGCGCCAAACTCAAGCAGGATGGCCTCTTCTCGCTCGTCAAACGTGCCGTCGGCCCGCAGGGGGACGCTGAGTAGCATGTTGCCGTTCTTGCTGACGATATCGACGAGCAGCTTCACTACGGTGGAGGCACTCTTGTAGCGGTTCTGCTCATAGACGCCTCGGTTGTAGTGCCAGTCGCCCAGGCAGTTGCAACATTGCCAAGGCGTGTCCATGATGGCGTTTGGGGCGCCGCGCTCCACGTCCCAGACGAGCGCCTTGCGCTGTTCCTCATCGAGAATCTTGCAGAGCATGACGGCTTCGTTGCTTCCCTTGTGCTGCAGGGTGTTGTGGTTGTAGAAGTGAGCGGCAATCTTCAGTCCGGCATCGCTGATAGGCCAGAAGGGCAGGACGGTGACGTCGAAGTAGATGAGGTCGGGGTTGTAGCGGTTGATGGCGTCGAGGGTGCGGTTGTAGAACTTGGTGACATAGTCCTGCGAGGGCAGGCTGGCGCCATTCTGCCATCCCCATTGGCGATGTATGGCGCCGTTGTTCCACGTGTCGTCGCTGAAGTCGTGGTCCTGGGCATAGAGCTGCTGCGGGTCGAGTCCCTTCCACCATTTTTCCGTGCCGTCGGCGTTCGGCTTATAGCCGTCCTCCTTCGTCAGCCAACCGTCGTAGAGCTTTCCGCGCATGCTGCCCTTGAGGTCGAAGCGGCGCGATGGCTCGTACCACGTCCAGGCATGATCGGCATGAAAGCTGATGCCGAGCGGCAGTCCGGCTTTCTTCGCCGCGGCGGCCCATTCGGCGAGGATGTCGCGATGAGGACCGATGCGCATCGAGTTCCACTCCTGATACTGGCTGTCCCAGAGGTCGAAATTGTCGTGGTGGTTGCCCAGGGCGAAGAAGTACTGCGCCCCGATCTCCTTGTAGAAGGACACGAGCCGTTCGGGGTTCCACTTCTCGGCCCTGAAGAGAGGCAGCACGTCCTTGAAGCCGAACTCCGACGGATGGCCGTAGTGCTCGCGATGCCAGACGTACTTGCCGTTGCCTTCCATATACATTTCGCGCGCCATCCAGTCGCCCGATTCTTCCACGCATTGCGGTCCCCAATGAGCCCAGATGCCGAATTTGGCGTCGCGGAACCATTCGGGCACCTCGTAGGCCTTCAGGGATTCCCAGTCGGGAGCGAATGTCCCTGTCTGCATGGGCTCCTGAGCTTCGGAGACGGGTATTTGAAACGACTGCTGAGCCGGCGTGTTCATGCAGAGAGCGGATAACAAAAGGATGATGCAGGATTTTTTCATGGTGAAGAGGTTTTTATGTTGAGATTCGTTGATAGGCGAGGCGAGGGGAGTGGTTACGGACGTAGATGATGCCGCGATAGACAAACCCCCTTGAGGTGAGGAAATGCTGCAGGACAAGGTTGTCACGATGGGTGTCGGCACGCAGATGGCCCGTCAGCTGTTCGCAGAATCGGAGGCAGGCGTCGGCGATGCCGTGTGAGCCGTGTGCCGCCGCAAGGCGGTGGATGGTGCCGTAAGGGCGCGGGTCGTCGGCCCAGGTGCCACCCTCAATAATGCGGTAAGTGGGGTCTTCGCCGATGATGAAGGCAAACGTGCCGACAACATGGGCGTCATCTTCTACCACATAGCTGACGTCGCGCCGGATGTCGTTCAGGATATCCTCCTCGTGGGGATAGCCGTCGCCCCATTGGGAGGCATTGCCGTTCCGGGCCATGAAGGCACGCGCATCGGCAAAGATTTCCATCAGGCGAGGGATGTCGGTTAATTGGGTATGACGGATGGTCAGCATGGGGGTGGGCTGTTTTTTTTGTGCAAAGATAATCGGTTTTTTTTGTTCTTTATGAAAAAACGCACTATTTTTGTGGCTGGAAATATCATTTTTCAGAAAGAGAATATGAAAAGAGTACTTCTTCTTGTTTCATGCATCAGCATGGCGGGAGCCGTCATGGCTCAGCAGTATCAGCCTCAAGGCTATAGTGACGAACGCACCAAGGGCATGGCTCCCGAGATGACGGAGCTGTACGCTCCGCAGCCGCCTAAGGTCACGCCGGGCGACATCCAGCGCAATACCGCTCCGTCGGATGCCATCGTGCTGTTCGACGGCAAGAACCTCGATGCCTGGCGCTCGGACAGAGGCGATGCCGGATGGAAAGTCAATCCCGACGGCACGATGACGGTGAACAAAAGGGCCGGCGACATCATCACCCGCGAGTCGTTTGGCGACTTCCAGCTCCACATCGAGTGGATGGTGCCCGAGGAGATTCACGGCAGCGGACAGGGACGCGGCAACAGCGGCGTCTATCTGCAGGACCGCTACGAGCTGCAGGTGCTGGACAGCTACGAGAACGAAACCTACGTGAACGGACAGGCGGGCAGCATCTACAAGCAGTCGGCGCCTCTGGTCAATCCCTGCCGCAAGCCGGGCGAATGGAATGTCTATGACATCATCTACACGGCTCCCACGTTCAAGGCCGACGGTACCTATCGTACCCGTCCTGTGGTGACGGTCCTGTTCAACGGCGTGCTGGTGCAGAACGCCACCACCATCATCGGCACGACGGAGTACATCGGCCTGCCGCAGTTCGGCGCTCATGGCGACGGCCCCATCCGCCTGCAGAGCCACGGCGACCGCAGCGAACCCATCTCCTATCGCAACATCTGGATTCGCAAGCTCTGATGGAGCTGTTCGCGGCAGACTGATTTGTCGCCCTCTTTGCTTTTGCGGCTGTAGCGTCTGACTACAGCCGCGTTTCTTTCTGTGTCTATTTGTTTCGTTTTCCTGTACCTTTTAAAAAGGTATAATGCGCGCACGCGCGAATGTACTGGATGGTGCCGAAGATGGCGAGGGCGAGCATGACGCCGTAGATGAGAATGTAGCGCGGGGTACTTTCTGTAATACCCAGAACAATGTAGAGGCTGTCGGTGATGAGCCAGAGCAGCCAGGCGTTGACGTCCTTGCGGACGAGCAGGAACGTCGCGGCGATGTTCATGGCCGTGCAGGCGCTGTCGATGAACGGATGGTTGGAAACGTGGCGGTCAACGAGGAAAATGAGGGCGGTGAGCGCGGCGACAGCCAACAGCGTCCAGAGCGGGTTCGTCCAGCGGATGGAGCGCTCGTTCTCCTTGGCCGAGCGCCGCCACGTGCAGAAGCCGATGACGGCCATGACGGCGCCGTAGGCGTTGTAGATGCTGCTCATGACGAGACGGTCGTGGGCGAAGAAATAGGCCATAATGCCGCATGAGAGCAGGCTGAAGAGCCACGCCCAGCGATGGGTCTTGGCGGCAAAGAGGACGGTGAGCACGTGGGCGATGATGACTATGGTGTTCAGAATGGCTTCCATGTTATGAATTGAAAATTGATAATGGATAATTGGATTTTTTTCCCGCTGCGAAGGTAATGCAGATTTTTCAAAAAACCACTAAAAAAATGAAGAATTGATAGCAAAAGAACGAAAAAAAACTATTACTTTTGCAGCGAAATTATGAACGGAACTATGCGGTCAGAGAGTAGCAGTTTGAATATCAGTCAAAGATGCTCTTCCCCTATCATCGGGGTCGCCTGTTTCGCCTCTATTGATGGTCTTACGGGAATTTGTGTCGCTACACAAATTCCCTTTTTTATAATTTAGGATAATATGGAAGAACTGAAACATGAGTGTGGCATTGTGCTGATGCGGTTATTGAAGCCGCTCAGCTGGTATCAGCAGAAGTACGGGTCGTGGATGTACCCGATGCGCAAGCTCTATCTGATGATGGAGAAGCAGAAGAACCGCGGTCAGGAGGGCGCCGGAATAGCCTGCCTGAAGATGCGTGCGCAACCTGGCGAAGAGTACATCTTCCGCGAACGTGCCCTGGGCAAGGATGCCATCCCCGAGGTGTTCAGCAAGGCTAACCGCTGTGTGTTCAACAACCGCGACAACAGCACGTGTCAGGACCCGAACTTTGCCGAGCGCTGGCTGCCCTATGCCGGAGAGATCTACATGGGCCATCTGCGCTACTCCACTACCGGCAAGAGCGGCATGGAATACCTGCACCCTTTCATGCGCCGCAACAACTGGCGCGCCAAGAACCTGCTGCTCTGCGGCAACTTCAGCATGACCAATAACGACGAGGTCTTCGAAATGCTCACCGAGAAGGGCCAGCACCCGCGCCGCGCCGCCGACTCGTTCTTCCTGCTGGAATATATGGGACACCGGCTCGACCGCGAGGTGGAGCGCGTCTACCACGAGGCCGTGGATAAGGGGCTTGAGAACCGCGACATCACGGAGTACATCGAAGCCAACGTGGATATGCGCAACGTGCTGCGTACCTGCTGCCCCGCGTGGGACGGCGGCTACGTCATCGAGGGCGTCACGGGCAGCGGCGAGTCGTTCGTCATCCGCGACCCGTGGGGCATTCGCACGGCGTTCTGGTATGCCAACAACGAAATGGTGGTCGTCACCTCCGAGCGCCCTGCCATGCAGAACGCACTCAACATCGAGGTCGATGACATCCATGAGCTGCAGCCCGGCCAGGCTCTTCTCGTCAATAGCCGCGGCGAGCTGTCGCTGGAACAGATTATGGAACAGAAGGCCCTGCTGCCCTGCTGCTTCGAGCGCGTCTATTTCAGCCGCGGCAACGACAAGGACATCTACCGCGAGCGCAAGAAGCTGGGTGAGCTGCTGCTCGAACCCGTGCTGAAAGCCATTGACGACGACCTTGTCCATACTGTCTTCTCTTTCATTCCCAACACGGCCGAGGTAGCCTCGTTCGGTATGGTTCAGGCCTTTGAGAACTATCTCGGGCGGAAGAAGATTGAAAAGATTCTGGCGCTGGGACCGAATCCGTCGCAGGCCGATCTGGAGAAAATCATCCTCCAGCGTATCCGCAACGAGAAGGTTGCGCTGAAGGACATCAAGCTCCGCACCTTCATCACCGAGGGCAACAGCCGCAACGACCTTGCGGGACATGTCTATGACATCACCTATGGCAGCATCGTGCCGCATGAAGACAACCTGGTCATCATCGACGACAGCATCGTGCGTGGCACGACGTTGCGCGAGAGCATCCTCCGCATCCTCGACCGCCTGCACCCCAAGAAAATCGTCATCGTCAGCAGCTCGCCGCAGGTGCGCTATCCCGACTACTACGGCATCGACATGGAGAGCATGGACCAGTTCATCGCCTTCATCGCTGCTATGGACCTGCTGCGCGAACGCGGCTTATGGAACATCGTTACCGACACCTATCTGGCCTGCAAACGTCAGCTGACGCTGCCGAAGGAGCAGATGGTGAACGCCGTAAAGAGCATCTACGAGCCCTTTACCGCCGATGAACTTTCGGTAAAGATTGCCGAGCTACTGCGCCCTGCCGACCTGAAAGCCGACTTCGAAATCGTCTATCAGACCATGGAAGGACTCCACACCGCCTGTCCCAACCACTTGGGCGACTGGTACTTCAGTGGCGACTATCCCACGCCGGGCGGTACGCGCAGGGTGAATATGGCTTACATTGATTTCTACGAGAAAAACTACATTAACAACTGAATATGAAAGCAACTCTTATTCTGGAAGACGGTGCCTGTTTTGAGGGCATTGCTTTTGGCGCCTCGAAAGCCGTGCAGGGCGAAGTGGTGTTCAATACAGCCATGATGGGCTATGTGGAGAATCTTCAGGACCCGTCCAACTACGGACAAATCCTTGTCTGCACCTATCCGCTCATCGGTAACTACGGCGTGCCGTCGAAACAGGTGATGCAGGACGAAGAGCTGGGGCTTTTCGACTCCGACCATATCCAGGCTTCGGCCCTCATCGTCAGCGACCTGAGCGACCACTTCAGCCATTGGAGCTCGGCGGAGACACTCGAGAGTTGGATGGAGCGTGAGGGTGTTCCCGGCATACGGGGCGTTGATACACGTGCCCTTACCCAGTATCTTCGCGAACACGGCACCATGATGGGACAGATTGTGCCTGAAGGGGCTGAAATCCTGCCCATCGACTTTGCCGAGAATAACGACGTGGCGGTTGTTTCACATCCGGAGACGAAGTGCTTTGCTCCAAAGGGCGAGGCTAACGGACAGAAGGCTGTCGTCGTCGATCTCGGCTGCACGGCAGGGCTTGTCGTTGTCCTTCGCGAAAAAGGCTATGAGGTGGTGCGCGTGCCGTACGATGCTTCCTTTGACACGATGACGGCCGACATTCTCTTCCTCTCCCATGGACCCGGAAACCCGTTGCTCTGTCCCGACACGATTGCCCGCATCGCCACGATGCTGCAGGGTGAGACGCCTGTCGTTGGCCTCGGACTGGGCAGCCAGTTCCTCGCCCTGGCCGCCGGAGCGCAGCTCACGGCTCTGCCTTTTGGCCATCGCGGCCATAACCACGCCATACGCCGTCTGTGCGACAATCATTGCTTCATCACCACGCAGAATCATGGCTATGCCGTCGATGCGTCAACGTTGCCTGAAGGGTGGAGCGTGACGTTCGAGAATATACACGACGGCTCGTGCGAGGGCATCCGTTGCGACGAAAAGCCCTTCTATGGCTTCCAGTTTAATCCCGAGACGAAGAGTGGCGCCCTTGACTGGGATGCTGTCCTGGCTATGGCTACCGGCGAGTGGCCGACCGAACCCGTGCGTTCTTGTCAGGGCGGTTTTCGCCTGCCGAAGAAGGTGCTGCTGCTTGGCAGCGGCGCGCTGAAAATTGGCGAGGCCGGAGAATTCGACTATTCCGGTTCGCAGGCCCTCAAGGCCATGCGCGAACAAGGCGTGCAGACTGTGCTCATCAACCCGAACATCGCCACGGTGCAGACGTCCGAGGGCGTTGCCGACAAGGTCTATTTCCTTCCCGTCACGCCCTATTTCGTGGAGCGTGTCATCCAGAAAGAGCAGCCTGATGCCATCCTGCTGGCCTTCGGCGGGCAGACAGCCCTAAACTGCGGCGTGCAGCTCTTCAAGAGCGGCGTGCTGGATAAATATAATGTACGCGTGCTCGGAACACCCGTGCAGACCATCATCGACACCGAGGACCGCGAACTGTTCAACGAACGTCTGGCCGAAATCCATGTCAACACCATCAAGAGTGAGGCTGTGGAGACGATGTCCGACGCCAAGCGTGCAGCCCGTGAGCTCGGCTATCCCGTCATCATCCGCTCGGCATACGCCCTCGGCGGATTGGGCAGCGGCTTCTGCGACAACGAAGAAGAGCTGGAGCGTCTGGCCGAGAAGAGTTTCTCCTTCTCGCCGCAGATTCTGGTGGAGAAGAGCCTCAAAGGCTGGAAGGAAATTGAGTTCGAGGTTGTTCGCGACGGCTATAACAACTGCATCACCGTCTGTTCTATGGAGAACTTCGACCCACTCGGCATCCATACGGGCGAGAGCATCGTGATTGCTCCTGCGCAGTCGCTGACAAACAAGGACGTCACCAAGCTGCACGAGCTCTCCATCCGCATCGTCCGCCATCTGGGCATCGTGGGCGAGTGTAACATCCAGTTTGCCTACGACCCCATGAGCGAGGAGTACTTCGTCATCGAGGTCAACGCCCGCCTGAGCCGTTCGTCGGCTTTGGCCTCCAAGGCAACGGGTTATCCGCTGGCAGCCGTAGCGGCTAAGATTGGCTTGGGCTACGGTCTCTGGGAGATCCGCAACGCCGTCACCCGCTCCACCAGCGCCTTCTTCGAGCCCAGTGTTGACTACGTCGTCGGCAAGTTCCCCCGCTGGGACCTCGGCAAGTTCCACGGCGTGGACCGCGAGATTGGCTCATCAATGAAATCCGTGGGCGAGGTGATGAGCATCGGACGCAGCTTCGAGGAGGTCATCCAGAAGGGACTCCGCATGATAGGGCAGGGGATGCACGGCTTTGTGGAGAACAAAGAGCTTGTTATCCCCGACCTCGACAAAGCGCTCAGCGAACCGACCGACAAGCGTATCTTCGTCATCAGCAAGGCTCTGCGCGCCGGCTACTCGGTTGACAGAATCTACGAACTGACGAAGATTGACCGCTGGTTCCTCTATAAGTTGGATGGCATCATGCAGACCAGCCGCGAGCTGCACGCCTGCGGCGGGCTGGAGAACCTCAGCGACGAGCTGCTCGTGAAAGCCAAGCGGCAAGGATTCAGCGATTTCCAACTTTCACGTGCGCTTGGCCTCGAGACTCAGCTGGGCAACCACAGAGGCGTCCTGGCCGTGCGTGCCGAACGCAAGCGCCGCGGCATCCTGCCCGTTGTCAAGCAGATTGACACGCTGGCCGGCGAAGTACCTGCACAGATCAACTACCTCTACCTTACCTATAACGGTACGAAACACGATGTGGAGTTCTTCCACGACGACCGCGGCATCATCGTCCTCGGCTCAGGCGCCTACCGTATCGGTTCGTCCGTAGAGTTTGACTGGTGTAGCGTTCAGGCGCTCAATACCGTTCGCAAGGAGGGTTTCCGCAACATTGTCATCAACTACAATCCCGAGACCGTCAGCACCGACTACGACGTTACCGACCGTCTATACTTCGACGAGCTCAGCTTCGAGCGCGTCATGGACATCATCGAGCTCGAGACGCCACGTGGCGTTATCCTCTCCACGGGCGGACAGATTCCCAACAACCTTGCCCTGCGCCTCGATGCCCAGCGCGTGCCCATCCTCGGCACCTCGGCACAGGACATCGACCATGCTGAGGACCGCGAGAAGTTCAGCGCCATGCTCGACAGCATCGGTGTCGATCAGCCGGAGTGGAGCGAGCTTACCTCGCTCGATGATATCAACGGCTTTGCCGAGCGCGTCGGCTTCCCCGTGCTCGTGCGTCCGTCCTACGTCCTTTCGGGCGCTGCGATGAACGTCTGCAGTAACCCTGAGGAGTTGGGGCGCTTCCTTCAGCTGGCAGCCGATGTCAGCCAGGATCATCCTGTGGTCGTCAGCAAGTTCATCGAAGGTGCCAAGGAGGTGGAGATGGATGCCGTGGCCCGCGATGGGGAGATTATCGCCTACGCCATCAGCGAACACATCGAGTTTGCCGGTGTCCACAGTGGCGATGCCACCATCCAGTTCCCCCCGCAGAAGCTCTATGTCGAGACCGTGCGCCGCATCAAGCGCATCAGTCGCCAGATTGCCAAGGAACTCCACATTTCCGGCCCCTTCAACATCCAGTATCTGGCACGCGACAACGACATCAAGGTCATCGAGTGCAACCTGCGTGCTTCGCGCAGCTTCCCCTTCGTCAGTAAGGTGCTCAAGATAAATCTCATCGAGCTGGCCACGCGTGTGATGCTTGGCTTGCCCGTCAATCCTCCCGAGAAGAGTCTGTTCGATCTCGACTATGTGGGCATCAAGGCCTCGCAGTTCTCCTTCAACCGCCTCCAGAAGGCCGATCCCGTGCTGGGCGTTGATATGGCCTCGACGGGCGAGGTTGGGTGCCTGGGCGACGACAGCTCCGTGGCCATCCTGGCCTCCATGCTATCCGTTGGCCAGCGCATTCCGGCAAAGAACATCCTGCTCTCCACAGGCACCGCCCGTCAGAAGGCAGCCATGCTCGACGCGGCCAAGCTGCTGCGCCAGCACGGCTACAACATCTTCGCTACGGGCGGCACGTCGCGCTTCCTTGCTGAGAATGGCGTAGAGAACACGCTCGTGCATTGGCCCAGCGAGCCCGATCAGCAGCCGCAGGCGCTCGACATGCTCCATCGTAAGGAAATCGACATGGTGGTCAATATCCCGAAGAACCTCTCAACGGGCGAGCTGACAAACGGCTACAAGATACGCCGTGCAGCCATCGACCTCAATATTCCCCTTATCACCAACGCTCGTCTGGCCGATGCCTTCATCCGTGCGTTCTGTACGTTGACTGTCGATGATATCCCCATCAAAAGCTGGGACGAATACTAAAAAATTATATAATTAGGAATTAGGAATTATAAATAAAAACTAAAACTAAAAACTAAAACTAAAACTTGAGAATTCTTGGAGCAGCGAGCGTCAACAAACTCGTTTGATTGGCCGAGTCGCGACAAGAAAAGACGAAGTCAAATGTCCTGCATGCCGCACACCAAAGCTATTCAAAAGTTTTAGTTTTAGTTCAAATAAGAAAAACCAAGACTAGAAACTAAGACTAAAACTTTGAAAATAGTCTTGTAAACAACCAGTCCAAACTATTTGAAAGTTTTAGTTTTAGTTTCAAGTATTAGTTCAAAATTCAAATACCATGAAAGATTATTGCCTTACGGCTCCTCGTTATGAGGAAATGGGGTATCGCCGGTGCGGTTCCAGCGGTTTGTTGCTACCCGAGATTTCACTTGGGTTCTGGCATAATTTCGGTGCTAATGATGACTACGAGGTCTGCAAGTCGATTGTCCATTACGCCTTCGACCACGGCATCACTTACTTCGACCTCGCCAACAACTACGGCCCTCCCTATGGCAGCGCCGAGGAAACGTTTGGCCGTATATACACGGAAAGCCTGCGCGCTCATCGCGACGAACTGATCATCGCCACGAAGGCCGGACACGACATGTGGCCTGGCCCATATGGCGAGTGGAGCTCGCGTAAGAACCTCATGGCCAGCCTAGACCAGAGCCTGAAACGGATGAACCTAGACTACGTGGACATCTTCTACTCGCATCGTCCCGATTTTCAGACCCCGCTCGAGGAGACCATGGAAGCGCTGGTCGATATCGTCCGTCAGGGCAAGGCACTCTATGTGGGCATCTCCAAATACCCTGCTGAAATGGCTTCCCGTGCCTACGACTACCTCACCTCGCGCCACGTGCGCCCGCTGGTCTATCAGGGGCGTTACAGCATGCTCTCTCGCGAGCCCGAGGCAGAGATCCTGCCCCAGTGTGCCGAACGCGGCGTCGGCTTCGTCGCCTTCAGCCCACTCGCACAAGGACTGCTCACCGACCGCTACCTGCACGGCATACCTGAAGGCTCGCGCATGACAAAGAGTCGTTTCCTGCGTCCAGACGCTTTGACTGACGAAATGATGGGCTGTCTGCGCCATCTGAACAAGATAGCCGCCCGCCGGGGACAGTCGTTGGCCGAGATGGCTCTGGCATGGTGCTTGCGTCGACCAGAGGTGACATCCGTTATCGTCGGCGCTAGTTCCGTCGCCCAACTGGAGAAGAACCTTCAAGCCCGCAAGAACATCGTGTTTACCCCAGAGGAATTAGGCGCCTTTGGCGCAATTGATAATTGATAATTAATAATTGATAATTAACCATTGTCCATTAACTAAGTTATCATGTTGCAGATTTTCTGTAAAAACACAGGCACTTCAAAAAGTTTCTCCGAGGGTAGTTCTCTTTTGGAGATTCTGTCCGAGTTCGAGTTCGATCACCCTTATCCCATTGTCTCGGCCAAGGTGAACAATGTCTCGCAGGGACTGAAGTTTCGCGTATATAACAATAAGGAGGTGGAATTTCTTGATGTCACCAGCTACAGCGGACGGCGTGTCTATACCCGCAGCCTTTGCTTCGTGCTCTACAAGGCGGCCTCCGACCTCTTCCCGGGCTGTAAGCTCTACATCGAGCATCCCATCTCGAACGGCTACTATTGCGTGCTAAAAAAAGAGGGCGGTGTATCCGATGCAGCCATCGAGGCCCTGTGTTCGCGCATGCAGGAGATCATCGACAAGGACATTCCCTTCCGCCGAGGCGAGGTGCAGACGGACGAGGCCCTGCGCATTTTCCGCGAACGGGGTTTCGACGACAAGGTGCGGCTCATCGAAACCTGCGGACAGGTCTATGTCGATTACTACACGCTGGGCGATACCGTCGATTACTTCTATGGCCGACTGCTGCCCTCGGCGGGCTACCTCTCCGTGTGGGGCCTCGAGCGCTATCAGGATGGCCTGCTGCTCCGCATCCCCGACAAGAGCGACCCCACGCAGCTCGCCCCCGTCGTGCCTCATCCCAAGACGTTCGACGTCTTTGCTGAAAACCTCCGCTGGAACAACATCATGGGTCTCTCCAACGTGGGCGACGTCAACTGCGCCTGTCTGCGCGGCCAGGCCAGCGAGCTCATCCAAGTCTCCGAGGCGTTGCAGGAGAAGAAGATTGTCCAGATAGCCGAGGAGATTGATCGCCGTTTCCGCCGCGAGCAGGACCCCGTCCGCATCGTCCTCATCTCAGGCCCCAGCAGCAGCGGCAAGACCACCTTCTGCAAGCGCATCAGCGTCCAGCTCAAGGCCTGCGGCCTGCGGCCTGTCAGCCTCTCTACCGACGACTATTTCGTCAACCGTGTCGATACGCCCCTGCTGCCCGACGGCAGCTACGACTTCGACAACTTCGACACCGTCGACCACGCCGCGCTCCAGCGCGACCTGCTGCGCCTGCTGGCTGGCGAGGAGGTTGAGGTGCCGCAGTTCAACTTCGTCACGGGCCGCCGCGAGTACCTCGGCAAACACCTCCATCTCGATGCCGGCACCGTGTTGCTCGTCGAGGGCATCCACGCCCTCAATCCCCGGCTTACCGACCAGATACCCGACGCCGACAAGTTCCGCATCTACATCAGCACTCTCACCAGCATCAGCCTCGACGACCACAACTGGATTCCCACGCGCGACAACCGCCTGCTGCGCCGCATCATTCGCGACTACAATGCCGGCGCCTTCACCGCCCGCGAAACCATCCGCCAATGGCCGAAGGTCTGCGAGGCCGAGGAGAAGTGGATATTCCCCTATCAGGAGCAGGCCGACGTGATGTTCAACAGCGCCCTGCTCATCGAGTTTGCCGTGCTGCGCCTCCATGCCGAGCCCGTGCTGGCCAGCGTACCCAAGAACTGCCCTGAGTACAGCGAGGCTCACCGTCTGCTGCGCTTCATCCACTATTTCACCCCCGTACCCGACAAGGAGATACCTCCCACCTCCCTCCTCCGCGAGTTCGTCGGCGGCAGCAGCTTCAAGTACTAATTGAAGATTGTTTAACGTTTAATGTTTAACGAACATGTCCTATTATTGGGGTTTAACGTTTAATGTTTAACGTTTAACGAACACGTCCTATGATTTGGGTTTAACGTTTAACGAACACGACGTCGAAAAGAGTATCAGACTTTCAGACTAACAGACTGACAGATAATAGCACAGCAAGCGAACCGAAAGCAGAACAATCATCTGAACTTCTGAACTTCTGAACTCCTGAACTCCAAATCGAAAATCGCATAAGGTTTAACGAACTCGTCCTATGATTTTGGTTTAATGTTTAACGTTTAACGTTTACCGAACTCGTCCTATGAACTATTTTTCTTAACTCTTAATTCTTAACTCTTAACTGAATATAATGCTTTCCCGTCTGAGCGATTTTCTTTGGAGCTACGTGCTTATTGCGGCGTTGTTGGGCTGTGGACTGTGGTTCACGTGGAAGACCCGCTTTGTTCAGTTTCGCATGGTGGGCGAGATGTTTCGTTTGCTGTTCGAGCCTGCTGTCACCCCTGCCGAGGCCGAAGCCAGCGACTCAAAGACGACGACCAGCGGTAAGAAAAGTAAGAGCCGGAAGCACCATCGTAACGTCTCGTCGTTTCAGGCCTTTGCCGTCTCTGTCGCTACGCGTGTGGGTACGGGCAACCTTGCCGGCGTGGCTACGGCCATCGCTATCGGCGGCCCGGGCGCCGTCTTCTGGATGTGGGTGACAGCGCTCATCGGCGCGGCGACGGCCTTTGTTGAATCCACCTTGGGACAGTTGTTTAAGCAGCGCCATCGCGACTCGTTCATTGGTGGCCCTGCCTATTACATCCGTCGTGGGCTGCACAGCCGTTGGCTCTCCGTCCTCTTCGCCCTGCTGCTAACCATCACCTTTGGCCTCTCCTATAACTCCATCCAGAGCAACACCATCTGTGGCGCTATGGAACAGGCGTTCGGCTGGTCGCCCCTGTGGGTAGGCATAGTCCTGACGGTTGCCAGCCTTGTCATTGTCTTTGGCGGCATCCGTCGCATCGCCCGTGTCAGCTCCGTTCTTGTGCCCGTCATGGCCATCGGCTACTTCGTGCTGGCGCTGGTCATCATCGGCATGAACATCGACCAGATTCCCCACCTCGTGCGCATCATCTTCGCCGATGCCTTCGGCCTGCGTCAGGCTGT
>JAILEU010000126.1 GCA_024697785.1 Bacteroidaceae bacterium
ATTTGGTTTTTCGCTCGCTTACTCGTACCTTTAATCCCCTGCGGGGCTTTTAGGTACTCACGCTCGGGAAAACTCAAATAAATTTGGTTTTTCGCTCGCTTACTCGTACCTTTAATCCCCTGCGGGGCTTTTAGGTACTCACGCTCGGAAAAACTCAAATATATTTGGTTTTTCTCTCGCTTACTCGTACCTTTGCAACGTCTCTATCATCATACGAAACAATGAAAAACAGATTTGTCGTCGTGGCGCTCGTCGCCTTGCTGCTGGGTCCGGTGGGTATGGCGGCCCAGACGCCGGAAGAGATCGTGAACAAGATGTCGGCGCAGATGGACCGCGGCGACGCGGAGGGACTGGTACTGGACTTCAACATGAAGATTCCCGTCGTGGGCAACGTCACGTCGCACAACAAGGTGCTGGGCAAAAGGATGCGCATGGAGGTGACGGCTAAGGACAAAAGGAGCATCATCTGGACGGACGAGACAACCCGACGTACGTACGACAAACAGACAAACATCCTCACCATCGAAGCGAACACCACAGCGGCGGATAAGCAGGAGAACGGCAACATGGAGACGTTCAAGGGCATCACCGACGGCTACGACCTGGAGCTGCAGAAGGAGACGGCGGACGCCTGGTTCATCCTCTGCAAAAAGGCTAAAACGAACAGGGACAAGGATGACCCGAAGCGCATGGAGCTCTGCATCGCCAAGACGTCCTTCCTGCCCATCTACCTGAAGACGAAATTGTCGATGATCAACATCAGCTTCGAACACGTGTCCATCGGCGTGACGGAGAAGGAGGTCGCCTTCGACCCTAACGAGTTTCCCGAGGCTGAGATTGTGGATAAAAGATAGGCGCCTTTGGCGCAATTGATAATTGATAATTGATAATTGAAAATTTTGGTTTAACGTCCGGCGCCTTTGGCGCAATTGATAATTGATAATTGATAATTGAAAATTTTGGTTTAACGTTTAAGGTTTAACGATACGGCGGGATAATAATTAACGATAATGATAACAATTACCTAATTGGGCTGAAGGCGCTTGTCTGCGACGCTACGTGAATGTCCGTAAATAATCCGTGAATGTCCGTAAATAATTCTTACCTCAGACTTCAGACTTCAGACTAATTTTAGGAGTTTAGGAGTTCAGGAGTGCAGGAGTGCAGACAAATGTTTTGCTGCTAGGGTGTTGAACGATAACTACTATTAACGATAACGTTAACGATAACGATAACTACTTTAACGAAAAACGATAAAGAAAACGATAACATTGAACCTTGAACCTTGAACTTTGAACCTTGAACCAACTAATAATTTCTTAATAGTATGAATGCATTACGGAAAATGATGGCTGTGCTGCTGATGGCAGTCGTGCCGGTCCTGGCCTTTGCGCAGGACAAGAAAATCCCTCAGCGCCTTGAACTGGCTGAGGTGGAAGTGAACGATGGCGAGGTGGAACTCGAGGTGTTCAACATGCCCGAGGATGGCCAAAACCACTATTATCTGTCCGTCGGGCATCTGGGCTTCGGCGATGACATCGTACAGGTGAATATCGACCCGCTGTATGAGCTCTTCATCCCGCTGGGCGACACGGTCGCTGAGTCGCTGGAGATGATGAAGAAGATGCAGGGGCTGTTCAAGTCGCCCAAAGGGACGTACATCGAGGTGCCGGGATGCCTGGCGCTGGCCTTCCCGAACGACCAGCGCGAGACGGTCAAGGTGACGTACCGCAGACCGCTCGTCACGCGCCTGCTCGAGTTCAGCGTGGAACGCAATGGCTACATCCGCGCCACTCACATCAACAAGGCGGAGTTCAACTCGCTGGTCAGCAGCGTGAAGTTCTACAAAAAACTCCACAAGAAAGAACCCTGATACAATATAATTGGGAATTATAGAATGAAGAATGAAAAATGAAGAATGAAGAATAAATAGCTTTGCCGCAGTGTAAGCAGAGGAAAAGGTATGCGAATTACAGGACATTTTATTTTTCATTTTTCATTTTTCATTTTTCATTAAAAAAGTTTCTCATTTTACAATCATGAAGAAAAGCTATTGGTTGACGGGGGCCGTCTTGTTGATGGCCTGTGCGCTGCTCGTCTATTCACGCTGCAGGGACAAAAGGGACGCGGGTGGGCTGCCTACGGACGACAGCAGCCAGTTTGTGACGCTTGCGGATGCCGTGCCGGATGCCATCCTGGAGATTCGCTACTATGGTACGTATAACTTCGTGGGACAGCGCATCGACGGCTACCTGCAGCCTACGGCGCTGCTGACCAGACGTGCGGCGGACAGCCTGAGGGCCGTGAGCGACGACGTCGTCCGACTGGGCTACCGGCTAAAGATCTACGATGCCTACCGCCCGCAGATGGGCGTGGACCACTTCGTGCGCTGGGCGGCCAACACCGCCGACACGCTGATGAAGTCGTACTTCTATCCTGACCTCGACAAGAGCGTGCTCTTCGAACAGGACTACATCATGGCGAAGAGCGGCCACACACGCGGCTCGACCATTGACCTGACGCTCTTCGACATGCGGACGGAGAAGGAGCTGGACATGGGCGGCACGTTCGACTGGTTCGGACCGGAGAGCCATCCTGACTTCTGCGGCAATCCCGAGACGGGCGAGTACACGGGCGACAACAGCAAGAGCCCCACGGGACGCTCCATCACGCCCGAGCAGTTCGATCACCGCATGACGCTGCGCCAGGCCATGCTGCGACATGGCTTCAAGCCGCTCGACTCGGAGTGGTGGCACTTCACCCTCCGCGACGAGCCCTTCCCCGACACTTACTTCACCTTCCCCGTGAGGGAAGTTGAAAGTTGATAGTTGATAGTTGATAGTTTAACGTTTAAGGTTTAACGAACAGGTCCTATGATTTCAGACTTCAGACCTCAGACCTCAGACCTCAGACCTCAGACTTTTTTAGGAGTTCAGGAGTTCAGGAGTTCAGGAGTTACAGACAAATGTTTTGCCTATGGTCGGTAAACAATAACGATAAAGAAAACGATAACAATTAATTAATGATTAACGTTTAAGGTTTAACGTTTAACGAACAGGTCCGGCGCCTTCGGCGCAATTGATAATTGGCTACGCCTTCCTCCTTCGCACCTCGGCCATTGACTTCATCTTCCTCCTTCGCGCCTCGGCCATTCAAGCAAGCTTGATGGCTCTCATCTTGGCGTCGGTTCAAGCAAGCTTGATGGCTCTCGGTTTGGCGTCGGTTGATAATTGATAATTTTTGGTTTAACGTTTGACGATAACGTTTAACGATAACGTTTAACTATTTGCGTGCCCTGAAGGGGCATAGAGAACATAGCCCAGGGCAACGCCCTGGGTTTTTTCGGCCACCCGTTATTTCGCGCCCTGAAAGGGCAAAAGCTTCTACTGCTTTTTGTGCTGAAAAATGACTATTCCCTAACTAAAACGATACGCTCGTTCCTGTCTTTAAAGTATTTTTCCTTATAGTTTTCCGCAAGTTCTTTCATTTTTTCTTCTGGATAGCCAATAAAATATTTCTCCCATTTATTCTTATCGAAGGCTTCATCATAAAAACGCTTAAGTTTCTCAAGTTCGGCCCATGAAAAATTGTTTTTTTCTAAATAATCAAGGTTCAGCAAGAAGCCGAAATGACGAGTTATTTCCCATTCAACGTCTTCTCTGAGTTGTTCCCCGCAAGGACGTTCTCTGCTTAACCAAGCTGCGCTGTTGTTGATGTTTCGGATTTTAACCCTAAGCCGGGAAAAGACTTCAGAAAAGTTGCCAGTCCCATCATCCCCGTTCATTATCTTTGCAACGTCATCGGAAAAAAGAATAGATTTTTCGGGCCAGCTGAGATTATCAAAATGAATGGGTTCGGCCTTTCCTCCTTTTTGCTCTGACATATCTTCCGTCTTCTTCTTAATCTGAATCAGAACCTTTAGGTTTGCTATGATGTGGCGCTTGAGGTCGTGGAATTCTGAGCGGTATAGGTTAATCAAAGACTTCTCTTCGCTCACAATTGCTTTCAATTTCTCATTAGTGTTTAAGAGATATGTAAAACATGCCATTAAGAGAGACAGGACTGAGGCAATGATTTGTGGGGGAGCATACTTGTATGTCTTTTCTTGGAAAAAAAAGATACAGAAAATTATTCCAAAAAAAGCAATGGGCAATATCCACCATATCCACTTCTTTAAGGATTTTAGCCGCTTTTCATTAGGGGTGCGAACTTCTGAGAACAATGGTTTTGATTTGGTTTCAGTAACCTTTTTCATCTTAGTCATTCTTTAAGTTTTTTAGTGTATAATGGCAAAAAATTGTTATTTGTCGCAAAGATATCTTCTTTTTTTATCATAAACAAACAAAGTGTTAAAAACCTTCGGATAAAGCGTAGTTTCGAAAGAAAGGCGTATTTTTGCAAAAAAAAGATATGAAAACAAGAAATACTCCGGTCACCACCCTGATTAAGAACTATACAAACAAAAAGAGTGGCAAGGTTTCAGAGGCCAGAAACGAAATAAGGCGTCGTTTTGACTATCTTGATTGGAAAGATCAGAAGAAAATTCTACTCTCTTTTCTCGACTCGGGGAAGACAGACAGGAATTGGGCTTACACGAAGCTGCTCGATTATTGGGATAAATCGTTTGAGCCAAAAGTGAAGGAATTATGGGAGCAGCTGCACGAACAAAGGTGTTCGTGGGCCGTTTTGCGCTATTTCCCTACTGAGTATATCATACAGAACGAGGATAGTTTTACAGAAGAGCGTGACTACTATTTCATCTGTTTACGTCTGGCTATGAACAAGGATTACGCGATAGATAAGTCTAGGCTATCTATAACCGATTATCTTTCTGTGCTATATCATACGCGGAGAACAATCTCTTATTCGGAGGCTATGGATTGTCTTTTTGATGTCGTTCAAGACAAATGCGTCAATGGCTTCGCTTTTGTTGATATACACGATTTCGAAGAGACGGCCAGAGATGAAGTATGTACTCCACTCCAGTTTCGGGAAATACGTTTAGCCACCTATTATCTGAACAAGCTGGAATGTTTCTCTGCGGTAAATGATTTTGAGGACTGGAATGAGAAAGTTCGGAACGCTATTATAAATAGCCCGGGCTACACCCCATCCATCAAAGAGCAACAAATGGCATTGAAAAGTGGCTATTGCGATGAGATGTTAGATTTGACAAGAAAATGTGCCTATCATCTGCTGGACAAGAAATATAGGCACCCCTCAGATTCTGTTATGTTTTTGGAATGATGATTCCGAAGTGAAACGTTAACGAAAACGTTAACAATTCACATTTAGCTGCGCTCATTAACTGTCGATGTGCCCTGAAGGGGCATAGAGAACATAGCCCAGGGCAACGCCCTGGGTTTTTTCGGCCACCCGTTATTTCGCGCCCTGAAAGGGCAAAAGCTTTGTTATTGAATGCTTTTGCCCTTTCAGGGCGATGGTTTCTTATGCCGTTTTGGGTATTTATAAAGTTATCCTTTCCAAGTCGTCTGGCACAAGGACACGACCGCTGAAAGCCGTCTTTGCCTCTGCCGTGTAACGTTGACGGCGAGTGTCCAGGGTCCGGTCCTCAGTGTGATAAAGGATGAGATTCTTGACTCCCAGTTCCTCTGCCAGACGTGCAGCATCGAGCACGGTGCTGTGATGCTTCTCGTATGGTTGGAATTGTTCCCTGTCTTCATGCAGGCAAAAAGCCTCACTCATTAGCCAGTCGGCACCCTCGGCATATTGCTTGCACCGTGAACTAAAAGGTTCATCGCCCAAACAGCAGAGCCGTTGGCCATCTGGGAGCAATGCTGTGAAGCCGAACTGTCTTTCCTTAATGGAATGGATGTCGAAGCATTGCATGGTGAACCCTCCCGCCTCGAACTGTTCACCATCGCTTAGGCAGTTCATCGTAACGAGGCTCCCAATGCCCTCTGCTTCTTTGCGAGGCAAAATCTGGCTGCAAATGTCCGTCAACAATTGGAGCACCTTCTTGTGGCTCCAGACCCTAAGGGCATAGTTGAACTGGAGTGCCATGCGCATCATCCAGATGCAGCCCAACAGATGGTCGGTATGGGCATGGGTGACAAAGAGGTCGCTGATGTCCTCGCGACATATTCCAGCCCTTTCAAGTTGGGTAAGGATACCATTACCGCCACCTGCATCAACAAGCAACACATTCTCTTTACTATGAAGTGTAAAGAAAGTGTTGTAGCATCTGGTGGCCAAAGCATTGCCAGTACCAAGCATCGTAATGAAGTTCTTCTCGTTATGCATATATTATTCCGATTTATGGTTTCGCTTTACAAAACAGCAGGTATATTCCACAGCGGTTCATTCTCTCAACCAAGGGGGAAGTCCATCGCATTAGTGCCTATGGATGGGTAAGCAGAGATCAAGGCATCAATAAAAAAACGACCCGCACATTTGAGCATCGTTGATGAGGCTTGGCGGGTTCTAGTGATGCAAAGGTACTGCATTATTTTTGAATAGCCAATTTTTTTTGATGAAAATGAATAAAAGCAGTCTAAGAAATACTCATTTTATGTTTATCCGCAATTTTACCTCCCCTCCTACGCTCCTTGCGTGCCCTGAAGGGGCATAGAGAACATAGCCCAGGGCAACACCCTGGGTTTTTTCGGCCACCCGTTATTTCGCGCCCTGAAAGGGCAAAAGCTTTGTTATTGAATGCTTTTGCCCTTTCAGGGCGATGGTTTCTTATGCCGTTTGTACCCAGGGCGCCAGCCTGGGCTGGGGTCTTGCTGCCCCTTCGGGGCGCTCCTTTCAGGGCGATGGTTTCTTATGGCGTTTGTACCCAGGGCGCCAGCCTGGGCTGGGGGCTTGCTGCCCCTTCGGGGCGCTCCTTTCAGGGCGATGGTTTCTTATGCCGTTTGTACCCAGGGCGCCAGCCTGGGCTGGGGGTTTGCTTGGCGAGGGGTTAGCGTACGATGGTCTTGACCGTCTTGCCGGCTATGGTCTTGATGTAGAGGCCGGGCTGGGTGGGAGCGGCGATGCGCTTGCCGGTGAGGTCGAACCAGAGGACCGGCTGGTCCGCGGCGCGGAGGGCAGAGGCGACATGGGTGCCCTTCTCGTGGCTGATGTAGGTGGCGTTCTTGATCTCGGGCGTGTCGTTGTAGAGGACGTACTTGCCGCTGAGGGTGAGGACGTCGCCCTCTTCGATGCCCATGCTCTCGAACTGCTTGGCCTCGCCTTCGGGGGTGAGCAGGCCGTAGATGTAGATGGTGTCGGTGCCCTCGACGAGGTTGAAGTTGCCGTAGGTGGTGTTCTTGATGTCGCAGACCTTGCCCTTGAGGATGTAGGCGGTCTTGGTGTCGGCCTTAGCGAGGAACTCGCCGATGGAGATCTGCTCGAGCTCGGGGTCGTCGCCCGGGTCGTCGCCGTTGGTGTCGAGGACGTAGTCGCTGACGTTCTTCAGGCCGGGCACGCTGAAGTACTTGTCGGCCGTGCCGTAGAGGGTGACGAGCTTACCGAGGTTGCCGGGGTTGTCGAGCAGGTTGAGGGCTGCGCGGACGGCGCCCGAGGGAAGCTGGACGGGGATGCAGAGGCTGACGTCGGTGCAGTCGGCGGCATCGGCGAGGATGAGGTTGGTGGCAACGGCCGCAGCGGCGCCGAACTCGGTCTTGTTAAGCGAGCCGTTGGCCGAGCCGACGATGTAGCCCTTCACCCACACCTTGGCGCTGTTCATCTCGTGTGCCGCCAGCTGGGCGACGGTGAGGGGAGCGTCCTTGGTGCCGTCACCCACCTCGGGGTCGTCGCCGGGATCATCGCCAGGGTCGTCGCCCTCGGTGTACTCCTCGTCACCGGCCACGTATTTGTAGAGGGTGGGGAGGGCACGGTCGTCGTTCGCCTCGGGATAGCTGCCCCAGGTGCCGTAGGAGATGCCGAGCATGATGGTCTTGCCGTTGTCGAAGTTGGTGACGGAGGCTGTGCCGTCGGCGTTGATGGTGACCGTCCAGACGTAGTTTTCCTGTGGACTGTCGAAGACGTTGAAGCTGTTGTAGGTGCCCTTCATGGCGATGTAGCGGCCGGAGGCATCCTGGAGGGAGAAGCCGTCGTTCTCGTCGTTGAAGGTGAGGCGTGCGGCGTCGGTCTCGGCGCTGGCGAGGATGTCGTCGCCCTGGAAGTGGAGCGTCGTGACGGGCATGTAGCCGTAGGTCTTGGTGGCGTCGAGCTGGCTGAACGACTTGTCGCCATTGGCCAGCAGATAGACGCCTGCACCGTCGAAGGTGGTCTGCTTGACGTACTTGCCTTTGTAGAGAACATCGGCACTTGCTGCCGATGCCATCAGCAGCATGGAGAGGAAGAAATAGGTAAATTTCCGCATAGATAAACTGGTTTAGATTTAATAATTAATAAAATTTGGAGCAAAAGTAGGAAGAATCCCGCATATCTCAAAATTTATTTGTACTTTTACCGCGAGAAAATGAAGGCTGAAGTCTGAGGGCTGAAGTCAGAAGTCTGAGGTCGGAAGTCTGAGGTCAGAGGACGTGTTCATTAAAAACGATAACGATAACGTTAACGATAACTACCATGCGGCAGGACTTTATTTAGTTAAGAGTTAAGAATTAAGAGTTAAGAAAAATAGTTCAGAGGACGTGTTCGTTAAACGTTAAATAGTAAACAGTAAACCGTAAACAGTAAACAAAATATGACAGAAGAGACAGAGAAAAGAAAGATTGAGTTCCAGAAGCCGGCGAAACGGCGTCGGTGGAGCGGGTTTCCCATCTGGGTGTGGCTGCTGTTGCTGGCGGTCGTGGTGGGCGTGTACATCGGACTGAGCATGAAGTTCAAATAACCCCGAGTGGCGTGGCACGCATACTGAGCATCGACTATGGGAAGAAGCGCACGGGGCTGGCTGTGACCGACCCCCTGCAGCTGATTGCGAACGGGCTGACGACCGTGGAGACGACGGCGCTCGAGGCGTTCGTCATGGACTATATAAATAAGGAGGAGGTGGAGCGCATCGTCGTGGGACGGCCCAGACAGATGAGCGGCGAGGACTCGGAGAACATGCGCCGCGTGGAGCCGTTCGTCAACCGCCTGCGCAAGCTGCTGCCCCACATCCCCGTGGAGTATGTCGATGAGCGCTTCACCTCGGTGCTGGCCCACCGCGCCATGATCGACGGCGGACTGAAGAAGAAGGACCGTCAGAACAAAGCCCTCGTCGATGAAATCAGCGCATGCATCATCCTGCAGAGCTATATGGACTCGAAGAGATTTTCTTAACAACGAATTTTACGAATTATACGAATTTTTTAGGAGTGCCTCTTCGAGGCAGAAATTATTCAAAAAATAAATTTCAAAATTATTCAAAATGTTGTTATTCGTCGGGCAAGAAATGGTAAATAATTGTGTGAAATTTTGAATTAAATTTTTTTGTAAAATTTCTCTGCGAAGCAGACTCCAAATACTATATTTAATTGTTGATTTTTAATTTTTCATTGATATGATACTACCTATTTATACCTATGGCCAGCCGGTGCTTCGCAAGGTGGCCGAAGACATTACCGCCGACTATCCTGAGCTGCCTCAGCTGATAGCGAACATGCAGGAGACCCTTGTTCACGCCGACGGCGTCGGCCTTGCCGCGCCGCAGGTGGGACTGCCCATCCGCGTCGTCATCATCGACCTCCGCCCCCTGGCGGACGACATGCCCGAGTTTGCCGACTTCCAGAAGACGTTCATCAACGCCCACGTCCTCGAAACGGAGGGTGACGAAGAGGTCATCGAGGAGGGCTGCCTCAGCCTGCCCGGCATCCACGAGAAGGTGACGCGTCCCTCGCGGGTGCACGTCCGCTATGTGGACGAACAGTTTGTGGAACACGACGAGTGGGCCGAGGGCTATCTGGCACGCGTCATGCAGCATGAGTTCGACCATCTGGACGGACGTATGTTCATCGACCGCATATCGCCCCTCCGCCGGCAGATGAACAAGGGCAAGCTGAACGCCTTGCTTGCCGGTAAGGCCCATTGTGAGTACAAGGTGAAAACCGTGAGACGGTAACGGTTGGGGTTTAACGTTTAAGGTTTAACGTTTAACGATTAAGGTTTAACGACCATGATAACTTCGTTAATTGACAATGGACAATGGATAATTATCAATTTTCAATTTTCAATTATCAATTGCGCCGAAGGCGCCGGACGTGTTCGTTAAACGTTAAACCTTAAACGTTAAACAAAAAAACGATAACGATAGCTAAAAACTATGAAACGGATAACCTCAAAAACGGTTAGCGTTATCGTCAACGTTATCGTTTATCTCGTCGTCATCGTCTGTTCCCACGGGGCGGCGAGGGCACAAATCAACACCGACCACATGATGATGGTGGGGCGCAACGCTCTCTACTTCAAGGATTATGTGCTCTCAATCCAGTATTTCAACCAGGTGGTGAACGCCAAGCCCTACCTGAGCGACCCGTACTTCTTCCGCGGACTGGCGAAATTCTATCTGGACGACTACGGCGGCGCCGAGGCCGACTGCTCGCAGGCCATCGAGCGCAATCCGTTCGTGTCAGACGCCTATCAGGTGAGGGCCTTGGCACGCATGAGGCTTGGGCGTTTCGACGAGGCCATCCGCGACTACAGGGCAGCCGTGCAGCTCGACCCTGAGAACGAGGGCATCTGGCACAACATGGCGCTCTGCTATGGCCACACCGAGCGGTATGACGAGGCCATCGGCGTCCTCGACACCCTCCACCACATCGCCCCCAAGTACGCCCCAGCCCTCACGATGCGGGCACAGGTGAACATCCAGCGGCGCGACACCGTGGCGGCGCTGGCGGACATCGGCGAGAGCATGAAGATCGACAAGTACGATGCCGCGACCTATTCCATGCGCGCCATCCTCTACTTGCAGCAGGAGCGCTATGCCGAGGCTGAGGAGGACCTGACGTATGCCATCCACCTGATGCCGTCGTCGGGCGACTACATCAACCGCGCCCTGGCACGCTATCATCAGCAGAACCTGCGCGGGGCCATGAGCGACTACGACATCGCCATCGACCTGGACCCGAACAGCTTCCTCGGCCACTATAACCGCGGACTGCTGCGGGCGCAGGTGGGCGACAACAACCGCGCCATCGACGACTTTGACTTCGTCATCGAACGTGAGCCCGACAACACCATCGCCGTCTTCAACCGTGCCCTGCTGCGGGTGCAGACGGGCGACTACGAGGGGGCGGAGAGCGACTTCACGCTGGTGCTCAAGGACTATCCCAGCTTCCTCTACGGCTACGAATGTCGTGCCGACGTCCGCGACCGCCTGGGCAAACGGCGGCTGGCCGAGGAGGACAGGCTGGTGCTGCTGAAGGCGCAGCTCTCGTCGTGGGGCGGGGGAGACAGCCAGAAGGATGACAACGCCGACGACGAGGACGATGAGGACAGCGACGTCCGCCGCAAGTCGGACCGTAACGTGAAGAAATATAACCGGCTGGTGGTTGCCGACGACGACCTGGCGCTCGAAGGCAGCGAGTATGCGCAGGGCTACCGGGGGAAGGTGCAGAACCGCAACATCCATGTGGAGCTGCTGCCCCTCTGTGTCGTCACCTGCTATGAGAAAGAGAACAAGCTGACGCGCAACATCCTCTATCACCACGACATCGATGACGTCAACCAGCGGGGGGTGCTGCCCCGCCAGCTGATGGTGACGACGTCCGAGTCTGCCCTCACGGAGGAGCAGATAAGCTTCCATTTTGCCGACATCGACGAGCAGACGAAGCAGGTGGCAGGCAAGATGGTGGACGACGACGATGTGACGTCGCAGCAGGCCTCGGCCATCCATTGGTTCGCCCGCGGGCTGGACTTCTATCTGGTGCAGGACTTCATCAGCGCCATTGCCGACTACTCGAGCGCCATCGCTGCCGACGGCAGTCTGTGGATGGCCTACTTTAACCGCGCTGTGGCTCGATACAAACAGGCGCAGATTGACGGCGAGAATGCCGAAACGTCCGCGGCGGCGGATTTCCGCCAGACTGACGTCGCGGCAGCCGCCGGCGAAACCAGCCAGTACGCGGCATACCAGCTTTGTCTGGCCGACCTCGGCAAGGTCATCGACCTCGCCCCCGATTTCTCCTATGCGTGGTACGACCGCGCCTACGTCTTTGCCATGCTACACGACTACCAGGCGGCCATCGCCGACTATAACGAGGTGATCGCCATGAACCCCACCTTTGCCGAAGCCTACTACAACCGCGGGCTCACCCGCCTCTTCCTCGGACAGAACGAAGAGGGCACGGCCGACCTCAGCAAAGCGGGCGAGCTCGGCCTCTATGGCGCCTACAACCTCATCAAGCGTTTCTCTGAGTAGGGGGCCTTCCGTTGCCCGTCCCCCTGCGGCGAAAAAAAATGTCTTGAATGATAATCCGCATCCCCAACTCACCTTGCGCGCCCCGAAGGGGCATAGAGCACATAGCCCAGGGCAACGCCCTGGGTGCAAATGGCAAAAGATACTTTCGCCCTGATAGGGCAAAAGCATTGTTGTTGAGGGCTTTTTCCCTTTCAGGGCGCGGAATGATGTGCGCTCGAAGATACCCAGGGCGATGCCCTGGGCTATGCGCTTTTGCGCTTTCAGGCCGTTAGGGGTGTTTTTGCGGAAAATCAGAATTTCTTGCGGATTAGATGACATTTTTCTCTTTTTTGTTTTTTTTATGAAAAGTTTGTGCTACTTTTGCCACTCTGAATATATAAAAATGTCTTTTACGTTGAAATAATTCGCACAAAAACATAGAGATTTATGGGTAAACTGATCAAAAAGCTTTCCCGATACTTTTCGGAGTATCTTGATTCCCGCATCATCTTCGCGTTGGATTTCGCGCTGTCGTTCTTTGCCTCTGTGGTCGTCCTTCTGCTGATGTGGGCTATAACGCCTGCCGGAAGATTGTCATCGACGTTAGTCATCAGCTGGATAGTCTCGTCTGCCGTAGCGACGACGGTGGTGATGCTGATATTCAAAAACTACCGGGCCATTATCCGCCATTCGAGTCTGCGCGACCTGGTGAGCTTTGTCTGGGAGTCCATGCTGAAGGCCGCTATCATGCTGCTGATTGTGGTCATTTGTACGGGCTTCAAATGGAATCTGCTGGTGGCTATCATCGTCGATTTCCTGATGACGATGTTCCTCTTCGTCAGCGTCCGCCTGCTGATGATTATTACCTACGACCACGTCAAACGCCGTGCAAAGGAGTTTGAGAACGTCAAACCGGTGCTGGTCTATGGTACGTCCGACAAGTCGGTGGCGGCCATCACCCGTTTCCAGCATTCATACCATTACCACATCGTGGGTTTCTTGACGAAGGGCAAGAACTCAAACCTGAAGGTGAACGAGCTGCCCGTCTATTCTTACATGGACTTCACGGAGCTGAAACAGCTGGTGGACAACCTGGGCATCCGCTGCATCCTGTTCCCCACCGAGAACGATGTGCACGAAGAGTCTGAAGGACTGGTGCCCTTCTGCAACAGGAATAATCTGAAAGCGCTCATCATCCCCTCGATCGACGAGGTGGTGGAAGGAAAACGCATGAAGAACAAGATTCGCGAAGTGAAGATCGAGGACTTGCTGGGCCGTCAGGAGATAAAGATTGAGATGGAGGCCATTGTGGCCAACTTCAAGGATAAGACGGTGATGGTGACGGGTGCTGCAGGCAGCATCGGCTCTGAGCTGTGCCGCCAGCTGGCAGGCTTCGGCGTGAAGAAGCTCGTGCTCTTCGACAATGCCGAGACCCCCATGCACAACATCCGTCTGGAACTGGAGGAACGCTTCCCCGACCTGAATTTTGTGCCCGTCATCGGCGACGTACGCCAGATTCCGCGTCTCGACTACGCCTTCCGCAGATGGCGTCCGCAGGTGGTGTTCCACGCCGCTGCCTATAAGCATGTGCCCTTGATGGAAGAGAATCCCTGCGAGGCTGTGCTGGTGAACGTGTTCGGCTCGCGCAACGTGGCCGACAAGTGCATCGAGTATTGCGCCGAGAAGATGGTGATGATCAGCACGGACAAGGCTGTGAACCCCACCAACATCATGGGCTGCACCAAGCGCCTGGCCGAAATCTACGTACAGTCGCTCGGCCTGGCCATCGCCAACGGCAGCTACAAGCCCGTGCTGAAAGAAGGCATCACGGAGTGCCGGACAAAGTTCGTCACCACGCGCTTCGGCAATGTGCTGGGCTCGAACGGCTCGGTCATCCCGCGCTTCCGCCATCAGATAGAGTGCGGAGGCCCCGTGACGGTCACCGACCCGCGCATCACCCGCTTCTTCATGACCATCCCCGAGGCCTGCCGTCTCGTGATGGAGGCTGCGACGATGAGCACCGGCAACCAGATCTTCGTCTTCGACATGGGCGAATCCGTGAAGATTGACACCCTTGCCCGCCGCATGATTGAGCTGGCCGGACTGGAAGTGGGACGCGACATCGACATCGAGTACACCGGCCTCCGCCCCGGCGAAAAGCTCTACGAAGAGGTGCTGTCGAATAAGGAGAACACCGAACCCACCACCCACGACCGCATCCGCATCGCCAAGGTGCGCGAATACGACTATGACCATGCCCTGGAGGTCGTTAAGGAGCTGGAGAATCTGTCGCGCTCGGTGGAAATACCCGAGATGGTCAAGCTCATGAAGAAGACCGTGCCGGAATTCAAAAGCAAGAACAGCCAGTTCGAGATTTACGACAAACCCGAAGCCTGACAGACGCCACAAAAGATTGCTTAGTTATTAGTAGATTGAAAGGGAAGGGAAGCGAAGCGGTAACTTCCCTTTCATTTCAAAAGAAAAATCACCAGAAACGTCAATAAACATGGAAGATATCGTAAAACTGATAGAGAAGAGCCTCAAGACCAATTGGACCCTCGATGCCCTGACAGACTATAGAGGCACCACGCACCAGTATAAGGACGTGGCCCGCAAGATCGAGAAACTCCACATCCTGTTCGAGACCATCGGCATAGAGAAAGGCGACAAGATTGCCATCTGCGGACGCAACTCTTCGCATTGGGCTGTGGCATTCCTGGCTTCGATGACCTACGGAGCCGTGGTTGTGCCCATTCTCCATGAGTTCAAGCCCGACAATGTGCACAACATCATCAACCACTCCGACTCGCGTCTGCTGTTCGTGGGCGAATCCAACTGGGAGGGGCTTGACGAGCACAGCATCCCCGACGTGCTGGGTGTTGTCCGGTTGAGCGACTTCGCTGTGCTGGTGTCGCGGACGGAAAAACTCATCTATGCCCGCGAACATCTGAATGAGCTGTTCGGACGGAAATTCCCCAGCCGTTTCGAGGCGAAGGACATCAGTTTTCCGAGTCCCGATCCTGAGTCGCTTGCGCTCATCAACTACACCTCCGGCTCCACGGGCCACTCCAAGGGTGTGATGATTCCCTACCGCGCACTTTCGTCGAACATCGAGTTTGCCTATGGCGTCATCCTGATGAACCCTGGCGACAAGATTGTCTCCATGCTGCCTATGGCACACACCTACGGCATGTCGTTCGAGTTCCTGTTTGAGTTCACGGTGGGCGCTCACATCTATCTGCTGACTCGCATCCCCAGCCCGAAGATTGTGTTCCAGGCCTTCAACGAAGTGAAGCCCGACCTCATCATCGCCGTACCGCTCATCATCGAGAAGATTATCAAGAAGAACGTCCTGCCGCGTATGTCCACGTTCCCCGTGAACGTGCTGACGCGCATCCCCATTGTCAACGAAGCCGTCCGCAATAGTGTGCGCGACCAGATGGTGCGTTCGTTCGGCGGAAAATTCTATGAGGTCATCATTGGCGGGGCAGCCTTCAATCCCGAGATCGACAAGTTCCTCCACACCATCCATTTCCCCTACACCGTAGGCTATGGCGCCACGGAGTGTGCCCCCATCATCTGCTACGAAGACTGGAAAACCACCAAGGTGGGCAGCTGCGGCAAGGCCGTCATCAATATGGAGGTGCGCATCAATTCCGCCGACCCCGAGCACGAGGCAGGTGAAATCCTGTGCCGCGGCAAGAATGTCATGCTGGGCTACTATAAGAACGAGGAGCTCACACGCGAGACCATCGATGCCGACGGCTGGCTGCATACGGGCGACCTGGGCATCATGGACAAGGACGGACGCGTCTTCATCAAAGGCCGCAGCAAGAACATGATTCTTGGCCCGTCGGGACAGAATATCTATCCGGAGGAGATTGAGGACCAGCTGAACAGCATGCCTTTCGTGTCGGAGTCGCTGGTCGTCGAGCGTGAGGGGACGCTGGTGGCGCTGGTTTATCCCGACCCTGACAGCGTGGCGGCAGAAGGCAAAACGGCCGAGAACGTCGGCGCTCTCATGGAGGCAAACCGCGTAGCCCTCAACAAGACGCTACCCGTCTATTCGCAGATAGCCCGCTTCGTCATTCAGGAAGAGGAATTTGAGAAGACGCCCAAGAAGAGCATCAAGCGTTTCCTGTATCAGTAGGTTTCGTGTAACGTTTAACGTTTAACGTTTAGCGTTTAACGATTAACGTTTAATGTTTAACGTTTAACGAACACGTCCTTTGGTTTTCATCCTTTGGGTTTATAGTTGCGCGCAGCGAATATGGCGCTGCCGATGCGCACCATGTTGGCACCCTCGCTGATGGCGATGGGGTAGTCAGCCGTCATTCCTTCGGACAGCGTGTTGAAACCGGGGTTGTCGGAGAAGAACTCTCCCTTCACTTGCTCAAAGAGTGCTCGCACGGTGCGGAACTCGCTGCGTATCTGCGCCTCATCATCGGTATTGGATGCCATGGCCATGAGCCCCGTGATGTGCACTCCGTTCAGCTCGCGCCAAGGTTCCGTCCTCAGCAGGTTCAGCAGGTCGTCGGGGCGAAGGCCGTACTTGGTCTCTTCCTGCGCCACGTGAACCTGCAGCAGGCAGCGGATTGTACGCCCCACACGCAAGGCATGTTTGTTGATTTCGCTGAGCGCATGAAAGGAGTCAACGCTCTGTATGGTGTGGACGAACGGGGCCATGTACTTGATTTTGTTGGTCTGCACATGGCCGGTGAAGTGCCACTCGATGTCGGTGGGCAGCGAGGCGGCCTTCTCGGCCATTTCCATGACGTGGTTCTCGCCGAAACGGCGCTGACCCGCACGGTATGCCTCGAGTATCATCTCCTGCGGGTGATACTTCGAGATGGCCACCAGATCAACCCCTTCAGGCAGCGTGGCCAACACCTCCCGTAAACGCTCAGCAACACTCATTTTCAATTTTCAATTATCAATTATCTAAACACATCCATGTAGGGAGCTTCGCTGACGGAGGCAATGGTGTAGTCCATCATGCTGCCCTTCATGTTCTCATCGAGTTTCTGTACGGCGTCGTGGAGGTCGCTGGCCTGGACGAGGACGTCCTGGCGCGTTTTCTTCTCCGCGCCGCTCTTCTCGTCGAGGGTGATGAAGACGAGTTTGATCTTGAAGTAGCGGTCGGCGGCATCCTCGTCGGTGAAGAAGAGTTCGCCATATTTCACCCGCTTGATGTCGGTGACCATGAACTCTCCGCTGATGTAGCTCTTCATCTCCTCTATCATGTGCTGTTCGGCTTCAGAGCAGCTGATGGCGTTCGTGAGGTAGCTCTCGCCGCGGACGCGCTTCATTGTGCCGTTCTCCATCAACTTGTCATACTCCAGCTTACATTCAAACCATTCGTTTTGCATATCAATATCTTTTTTTGTTGTTTCTGCTTTCGGGCTGCAAAGGTAATTATTTTTCATTTTTCATTTTTCATTTTTCATTATTTTGTATTATCTTTGCCGAAAATTTCAGTTTTTTCATTTGCCTATGCCTCAGATCTCCGAACGTGGCACGCTGATGCCCGCTTCCCCCATTCGCAAACTGGCTCCTTTGGCCTATGCCGCCGAGGACCGTGGTATCAAAGTCTATCGCCTCAACATTGGCCAGCCCGACCTTCCCACTCCCAAGGCGGCGCTGGATGCTATTCATAACTTCGACCATAAAGTGCTTGAGTACAGTCCGTCGCAGGGCTTCCGCAGCTATCGCGAGAAGCTCGTCGGCTACTATGCCAAGTATAACATCAACGTCACGGCCGACGACATCATCGTCACCACGGGCGGTAGCGAGGCTGTGCTTTTCGCGTTCATGGCTTGCCTGAACCCCGGCGACGAGATCATCGTCCCCGAACCGGCGTATGCCAACTACATGGCCTTTGCCATTTCTGCCGGAGCCGTCATCCGCACCATTAGCACCACCATCGACGAAGGCTTCTGCCTGCCGAAGGTGGAGAAGTTCGAGGAACTCATTAACGAGCGCACCAAGGCCATCCTCATCTGCAACCCCAACAACCCCACGGGCTATCTTTACACCCAGAAGGAAATGAACCAGATCCGCGATCTGGTGAAAAAATACAACCTCTATCTCTTCTCCGACGAGGTGTACCGCGAGTTCATCTACACCGGCTCGCCGTACATCTCGGCCATGCATCTGGAGGGAATTGAGCAGAACGTAGTGCTCATCGATTCCGTCTCCAAGCGGTATTCGGAGTGCGGCATCCGCATCGGCGCGCTCATCACCAAGAACGAGGCAGTCCGCAAGACGGTGATGAAGTTCTGCCAGGCCCGCCTGTCGCCGCCGCTGATCGGCCAGCTCATTGCTGAAGCCTCCATCGAAGGCACCGAGCAGTACTCCCGCGAAGTCTACGACGAATACGTAGAGCGCCGCAAATGCCTCATCGACGGCGTCAACCGCATCCCCGGCTGTTACACCCCCATGCCGATGGGCGCCTTCTACACCGTCGCCCAGCTGCCCGTCAAGGATGCCGAGAAGTTCTGCGTCTGGTGCCTCAGCGACTTCTGCTGGAAAGACGAACACACCCCTGCCGATTGTGCCGGCGAAACCATCATGATGGCTCCCGCCGCTGGCTTCTACTCCACCCCCGGCATGGGCCTCAACCAAGTCCGCCTAGCCTACGTCCTCAACAAGTCCGACATCACCCGTGCCTTGTTTGTCCTGGAAAAGGCGTTGGAAGCGTATAAGAAGGTGGAAGAGTAGAGCTAGACTCTAGTCCGAAACATTAGACCTGCGACGGGAATCTACATTTTGTGGCTTCCAGTGTCGCAGGCCTTCGTTTTTTTTGACTTTCGGTGAGGGTAGTGGTACATCGGCCTGCACCGCTACCATCAAAAAACGCCTTAAACGGAGGTAGGGGGGCTTCGGCCTGCACCGCTACCTCCAGGCGCTGCTGGTGAAATCCAAGGGAGTCGTGGGAGGGGACAGAGCCAGGCAGCTGACGCTGCTGGGGGCGGAGTACTGCTTTTCGAAGGTAGGGTGAGAGATTGAGCCTGGCGGCTCATGCCGTGGAGGTCGTCCTTCGGCCCACCTCCCCGGCGGTACGCTCCACTTCGTTCCGCGGCCTATGGTGCTGGACAGACTCTTAGCTGCCACCTACAAAAAACCCGCGCGCTTTCCCGGCAACTAAGAGACTGTCCAGCACCATAGGTCCCTAAGTTGTCCTTTCGATCCACCTGCAGAGAATAGGGAAACGTTCTACCTTCGAACCAGGTGGGAAGAGATAAATAAATTCGCGTACACTTGCGACGGACGTACTCGGCTATTTTTTTATGCGTATTTCTTCGTGATAGAAGTAATTCACGATGACCGGTTTGCCGGGCTTGCTGCGGCCGTAGGGAAGATCGTTTCTTAAGTACGGGTAATCATTATCAGCGCAGATTTGCTTGACTTGTGCTTCCAGGTTCTGCCAGTAGTCTCGCTTCCCTTTGTTGTAGATTTCATCATAGAGGAGAACAAGGGAAGGATACTTGTCGGCAATATATCGCATGATATCTCCCTTGAACTGGCCACGGAGGTTCAGGTTCTCCAGCCAGATAAGATCCGCCTGGTCCTTGGTTCGCTCGATAATAGCCGGTACATCTGTGATTCCCGGGAAGATGGGTGAAACGAAACAGACGGTGCGAATGCCCTCGTCGTGGAATTTTTTCATAGCTGCCAGCCGGTGTTCGATGCTGGGAGCATCGTCCATATCGTCTTTGAACTGCTCGTCCAGGGTGTTGACCGACCACGAGACCGTTGCCTTGGGGAAAGACTTCAGAAGGTCGAGATCTCTCAGAACAAGATCCGACTTGGTGGTAACCATAATCTCTGCCGATGAACCTTGAAGCTGCTCCAATAGCATCCGGGTACGTTTATAGGTGGCCTCGTACTCGTTATATCCATCCGTGACAGAGCCGATGACGATGCGCTGTCCGTCGTATTTGTGAGGATCCGTGATTCTGGGCCAGTTTTTCACGTCGAGGAAGGTGCCCCATTTTTCCGTATGACCGGTAAAGCGTTTCATGAAAGAGGCGTAGCAGTATCGGCAAGCGTGCGGGCAACCCACGTAAGTATTAACAGAATATCCCCCGACAGGAAGTGAGGATTTAGTCATCACGGTTTTAACATCCTTTTGTGCGATTTTATTAACTTCGGCCATAGTTTAATAGGTTATCAATATTTAGTTTCTTCATGCAAAGATACCACCTTTGTATGTGTCTTGCAATATATCCCACCTCTTTCAGGCGCGGAAGCTCACACCGGTCATCGGCCGGGAATATAGAAATTTTGCCTATATTTGAGGAACTTATGGTTTGGATGAGAAGACTTTTTACGCTGCTGATGGCGGTTTGCATCGGCAATCAGATTATGGCACAGGATGTGACTTTGCGGGAGGATAACATTGACGTTGTTCTCGGGGAGCTTACGCTTAAAGAGAAGGCCTCACTAGTGGTGGGGGCCGGGTATAAGAGTATGGTGGCCGGGGTGTTCGATTTCAAGGTGCCGGTTCCGGGCGCGGCGGGGATGACGCGGGAAGTGCCGAGGTTGGGGATTCCGGCCATTGTGCTGAGTGACGGACCTGCCGGGGTGCGTATCAAGAAAACGTGTACGGGTTTTCCCATCGGTTCGATGTTGTCTAGTACGTGGAATACGGAGCTGGTGGAAAGGGTGGGGGAGGCCATCGGTGATGAGGCCCTGCAGTACGGCGTGGACGTGATGCTGGCCCCGGGGATGAACTTGCAGCGGAATCCGCTCTGCGGCCGCAATTTTGAGTATTTTTCGGAGGATCCGCTGTTGAGCGGTAAGGTGGCAGCGGCCTATGTACGCGGCGTGCAGTCCCGCGGCGTGGGCACGTCGGTGAAGCACTTCGCGGCCAATAATCAGGAGACGAACCGTATGGATAACGACTCGCAGGTGGCTGAAGACGTCTTGCGAGGCCTCTACCTGAAGGGTTTCGAAATAGCCGTGAAGGAGTCGCAGCCGTGGACGGTTATGGCTTCTTACAACCGCTTGAATGGAGTGTACACGCAGGAAGATCCTTGGCTCTTGACAGAAGTCCTCCGTAACGAGTGGGGTTTCCAAGGCCTGGTGATGACTGACTGGACCGGTCGCCGCAACACCGCCGCCCAAATCTCCGCCGGTTGTGACCTCATGGAGCCCGGCTCCGGTTCGCAGATAAACGAATTGGTGAAGAAGGTGGAGAAGGGTGAACTCTCAGAGGAAGCACTGGATGTATGCGTCCGTCGGGTCCTGGAACTCGTTGTCAAAACCCCGACCTTCAAGGGCACACCCCGTTCCGATAAACCGAATCTGAAGGCTCATGCCCAAGTGGCTTTGGAGGCAGCAGAGGAGGGGATTGTGCTGTTGAAGAATGAAGCAGGTACACTACCACTGAAATCATCTGCAGGTTCTTCCACTTCCCAAACCCAGTCCACCCCTTCGGTTGCCCTCTTCGGCGTCGGCTCCTATGAACTTCTCGCTGGCGGAACGGGCTCCGGGCACGTTCACAGACCCTACGTCATTGGTCTGGAGGAAGGCCTGAAGGACCGCGGCGTAACTGTAGAACCTGAACTGTCATACGTTTATCACAAATATCTCCAGAAACACCGCCCCCGCAAGACTCTCATGTCAGGCATGCTCGGCAGCCCTGCGGCGCCGGAAATGCCCATCTCCCGCAGTACCGTTGAGGCCGCAGCCCAGCTGGCAGACGTCGCCATCCTCACCATCTCCCGCCAGGCCGGCGAAGGGGGAGACCGCCACCTTGAAGACGACTTCCACCTCACAAATGCCGAAAAGCAAATGCTCCTGGACATCTCCTACGTCTTCCACGCGCAAGGCAAAAAGTTCATCGTGGTGCTGAACATCGGCGGCGTCATCGAAACCGCCTCCTGGAAGCATCTGGCCGATGCCATCCTCCTGGCCTGGCAACCCGGTCAGGAAGGCGGCCACGCCCTCGCCTCCATCCTCCTCGGTAACACCAACCCCAGCGCCCGCCTTCCCATTACTTTCCCGGCAGATTATTTCGACCTCCCGTCCTCTGCAAATTTCCCTTACGACTACCACGGCAAATCCTCCATGTCCCCCTTCGGCCCCAACTCCCACTCCACCGAGCCCAACGTAGGCTACACAAAGTATGAAGAGGGTATGGCAGTAGGGTATAGAGCCTATTTCGAGTCGGATAAGAAACCTTCCTATCCTTTCGGCTTCGGGCTCTCGTATACACAGTTTGAAGAATCAGAACCTTCCTACAATGGCAACATTGTTACGGTAACCGTGACCAACGTCGGCTCCGTTGCCGGTAAACACGTCGTCCTCCTGATGGACCTCGTCCTTCGCGCTTTCGGCAAAACACGCCTCCTTGCCCCCGGTGAATCCCAAACTCTCAAGCTGGACATCATCCCTTAACCTCGCATAGCATGACCCAAGACGAACTCTGGCTCCAGAAGTGCCAAGAAATCACGGACTTCATAAACACCACCCACCGCAACCCCTCGAAGCACCGCATCGAGGAGCACCTCATGCTCAACTGGCTCAAGCACAACCGCAAACTCCTCAACAAAGGCGACCTCAAACCCGACCGAGCCGAAAAGTTCCTCGCCCTCCTGGACCTCATCGAAAAATACAAACGAATCAACCAGTTCGCCTAAGAGCGGAGCATTGTGAAAAATAAGATAAAACATTAATTTTGCAGTCTTAATCCCGGTCGGAGTGGCAGGGGAGTAGCAAGATCATGAACAAAAAAGTAATATTAGTCACAGGTGCGAGCAGCGGCATTGGGTACGATGCGGCCCTGGAGCTGGCCCGGCAGGGGCATAAAGTGTATGGCGCGGCACGGCGCGTAGAGAAGATGGAGCCGCTGAAAGAGTTCGGCGGGGTGCCCATCAAAATGGACGTGACCGACGAGGAGTCCATGCAGGCGGGCGTGAAGCAGGTACTGGAGGCCGAGGGCCATATTGACGTGCTCATCAACAACGCCGGATATGGCTATTTTGGTGCCATAGAAAACGTGCCGATGGAAGAGGCCAAGCGCCAGCTGGACGTCAATCTCTTCGGTCTGGCCAGGCTCATCCAGCTGGTCCTGCCGTCCATGCGGGAGCGGAAATCCGGCCGAATCATCAACGTATCCTCCGTCGTCGGTAAGTCAGTTCTTCTGTTCGGCGGCTGGTACTGCGTATCCAAATACGCCGTTGAGGCCCTGAGCGACGCCCTCCGCATCGAACTGAAACCCTTCGGTATCGATGTCTGCATCATTGAACCCAGCGGCATCAAGACGGAGTGGGGACATATAGCGGCCGATCATTTGGCCGAATCCTCCAAGGGAACTCCTTACGAAAAGACTGGCGAGAAGATGGCGAAGACCATGCACTGGGGCTTCAACACCAACTATCTTTCTTCCCCGGACTGCGTGGCAAAGGCCATCAAGCGTGCCGTGAACGCCAGAAGACCTCGTACGCGGTATCGTCCGGGTATGGGTGCTAACACCATGCTCTTCTTCCATACCATTCTTCCGTCCCGTTGGTGGGATGCTATTGTAAGAGTACTGGGCAAATAATCAGAGATGCCCGGTCAAGCCGGGCATGACAAAAGAAGCGTGCATGACAAAACAACCGGGCATGATAGAAACTATAACTATGAAAAAACTTCGCATAGCATTTATCCTTGTAGCGGCCCTCCTCACCGCCTGCACCCAGGAACTTTCTCTGGAGAGCCGGCTGGTACGGAAGAGCACGGCGCTGTTTGTGGCAACGGACCGGCATGATAACGGTGAGGGAAATAACCTGGCCGGTATGCTGCGCATAGCAGTAGCCGAGTCAGAGGTAAACCCCAGCATGGTAATCATTGGAGGAGATAATGTAGGCCACGGCAGGGAAGTGGACCCGGAATACAGCATAGAAGATCTCTATAACGAAATCGACTCCGTCCTGGCACCGCCCTACCGCGATGTAGCCATCACCTACGGTTCCCACGACATCAATTGCACGGACGGTTACCCGGCCTTCTTCAGCGGTCCCCGGCACTGCGACGGCTATTACATCTACGGCATCTCCTACGCCCAGATGATTTTCGCCACAGACGCCAGCGTTCCCACCGACCCCGCCGACACCACCCGCCGTGTCTATACCGGCCTCGACCTTGCAGACCGCTACGGCATCTCCGCCGAATCGGCCTCCGAGAACTTCATCAAGTGGGTGTACACGCTCACAGACAACCTTCCCATCGTGGTGATGTCGCACATCCCCATGCATGCCGTCCGCAGAGACAATTTGGGCGCATCAACCTGGTACAACGCGCTGTCGGAAGCCGCAAGGAATCATGACGTAATCGTCCTCTGGGGGCACAACCACACCATGGAAGAGCGCGAGATCAGCTTCGAAGACCGCAATAACTACCTCCTCATCCCCGGAGACGAAATCACCCTCCAAACCGCGGTCGATAGCGTCACCATAGATAGACGGCTCCCGTTCACCTACGCCAACGCCGGCTACCTGAAACTCGGCCGCGCCACCGTCATCACCTTCCAATGTCATAGCCCGTACGGTCACTACGACACTGCCATCCTTCGCCGCTTTGCTCTAAATCCGGACGAAACGGAGCAGGAATTCGGCACCACCGGCCGCAGCAATCCGTATACCTTACGACTCAAAAAATGGCTCTGAAGCCGTTGCATTTGAACAAAAAAGCGAGAATTTAACATTTTGAACCTTGCTTTGTCATTTTTATTCTCTATCTTTGCGTACAATATATACGAATCATGGGTTTTCTGAGGAGAATTTTTTCGTCTAAGGTATTGCCCTCGTGGGTCATCCTTATATTTGATATTGGCATAACCCTGGCCTCTGTAG
>JAILEU010000128.1 GCA_024697785.1 Bacteroidaceae bacterium
TAAATTCAATTATGAGAAAATTATTAGCTGTAATGACACCTACATCCATACGGAAAAGATAGAGGAAGAGATGGAAAAACACAGAACGTGGTGTACAAGAACATCTCTAATGGAAACGCCTACTATTTTGGTAAATGGTCATAAACTTCCAGATGAATATGAAATAGAAGATTTAGCCATGATAGTTAACATAAAGAGTAAATAAATATTCTTCCTGATGTCCAAACAAGGCGAATGAGAGAAACAAAAGTAAAAATTATATCAATTGATATGGATCATTGTGGAGATTGGCATGCCACTTTGACAATAGACTAGCTACCTATTGAAGTAAAGTTGCCGTTTAAATCATAAACTAATCAAGAATGAGAAAGATTAAAAAGATCCTGATTGGAAACTTTGTAGAGAGACTCTCTACTACTCAGATGTGCTCCATTATGGGAAGCAGCGGTACGAAAAGTTATCACTACCATTTGCGTTGCAATAAAGACACCACTGAAGGAATTGATGTCAATGATTGTACTAGAGAAACTGCAGAAAGATACTGCGGTGACGTGTCTAATTCCGTTTGTGTTATAACTTACTATTAAACCAATTTATATGAGGCTGTGTCGTTATTCTGAATCGGGTGCTCTCAAACAACGAATTAGTCTGTTTTGCTTGACAAATCAGACTTTTTCCTCCAGCGAAAGCTATCATTGAGAAAATGGCACAGCCTCATTAAAAGAATCCCATAATAAACAGATTTTTTTACATTAATAATATGAAAAAATTATTTTTGATTTTTATGACCTTTGCGCTGACGATAGCAGCGCAGGCGCAGCGAGACACGATTGGCGTGTCACGGTTCACGGCGATTTATCGCTATGAGTGTAAAACTACTGATGCTGACGGTCAGCCAGTAACAGACTCGATGTACATTGCAGTACAGACATCGGGCGGCATCACAAAGAGTTTCCCTTACGAAGAGTATGACAGACAGAAAAAGGGTGGCTCTCGTATAGCTGACGGTTATCTGGCTGCCCAGATGCACATGGGTACCATCTTTACGAACTACCCCGAAGGCAGAATCACAACGCAAGAGATGCTCTATCCGTATCGCTACATGACAGATGAGCCATTGGAGAAGCAGGACTGGACGCTAACGGATGGGCAGGACAGCATCTGCGGCTATGCCAGCCTGTCTGCCACAGCTAAGTATCATGGTCTGACGTGGAACGTGTACTACACCGAGGATGTACCAGCCACCATAGGGCCGTGGAAGTTAGGAGGCTTGCCTGGTCTCATCACGAAAGCCACCGATGACAAAGGCATACATACCTTTACGCTTTACGGTTTTCATCAGGAGGAAACACCTATAATATTCACCGGGTACGTCACATGGATTGTCCCTGACGGCCATGGCAAGTTCGCCAGCCAGCGAGTGGATTATCAAGAAATGAAAGCCTCCCGATTCTTGGCCTATAAGAAAAAGGTACTGGGCAATAGTCGCTACGTGAAGAATCCTACCTACTATGCCCCAGACCCCATGAAGGCCTTTGGGTATGTGGAGAATAGCTTCAACCCTGCAGGCGATAACATAAGCAGCGTTGCAGGGGTTGTCATCGTTTCAAATCCCCATCAGTACCAGCCACTGGAAAAGTAACAATTACTATCTCAACATGAAAAATATTCTTATGACCATGATGGCCCTCACGCTGACGATAGCAGCGCTGGGACAGACGGAAACGGTTGACACGGCGCAGTTCGTAGCTGTGTATGACTATGAGTGCAGGACGATGGACGATGAATCGAAGCCCGTCACGGACCGGATGCAGGTCGTGGTGCAGGTGGGACGGACGGTGACGAAGTCAATGCCGCTTTCGTGCTATGAACAGGGCGACATTTGGAAGAGGGACAAACTAGCATCAGCATATCAGGAAGCTCTGATGCATATACCGACAGTGTGGACGGGATGGCCTGAAGGACAGGCTACCGTGCGCGAGTTTATCTTCCCCCACGAGTTCGAGGGCTGCGAGCCGACTCCCGACATCGCGTGGACGCTCACGGACGACACGCTCGCCATCGGCGGCTACTCGTGCCAACGTGCCACGGCAACGTTCCGCGGCGTGGCGTGGACGGCGTGGTACGCCGAAGAGACCCCCTCGTCGGCTGGGCCGTGGCGATTGCGCGGGCTGCCGGGGCTGATAGTAAAGGCTGAGAGCGAGGCGCACACGTTCTGCCTCGCGGAACTGAAGGACGAGGCGTCACCCATCACAGCGCCGGACAGCAACCCCGAAGTGCAGCGCATGAACTACGCGAAACTGCTGAAGTATCGGAACGGGATTTATGGCAACCGCCAGTATATAAAGAATCCCACCTACTATGTGCCTGACCTGCAGTCGAGCCTCAATGACGTTTTTGTCTATAACCACGGAGACGAGCAACTGGTGTTTGCCAACGGAGGCCATCCTCTGCTGACAAAGGTACACGAGTACCGGACTTTGGAAGCGGCAATAGGGCAACTGGGCGATAGCGTCGTGACGGACGAAGACATAGCGGGCGTAGCGAGCCGTGACGACCGGGGCACCGACACGGCGCAGTTTGTAGTGGCGTATGACTGGGTGACGCGAACGACGAACAAGGACGGCCAAGCTACGACGGACTCCGTACGCCTGGCAGTCATCGTCGCTGGCCACACGGCCAAGTGTATGGAGTATAACCGTGCCATGATGGAGGACTTCGGAGAGACGAGTAACAAGGATTACCAATTCGGCGAATGGAACGCGCGGCAGTATAATCTGCCTGTTATCTATGTGGGCTTTCCAGAGGGAAAAATAAGCGTTTTCGACAAGATTGTCCCTAACCGCTATTTCTATACGGAGCCGCTGCCCGACTTTCATTGGCAGCTGGCGGACGACACGCTGACCGTGGGCTGCAACCTCTGCCACAAGGCCGTCGGGCGGTATGCGGGCAGAACGTGGACGGCATGGTACGCCGAGGACGTGCCCGCACCGTACGGTCCGTGGAAGCTGCGTGGTCTGCCGGGCATGATACTGATGGCCGAGGATGCAGATGGTATCTTCCGCTTCGACCTTGCTGGATTGGAACAGAAATCGGCCAGAATAAACTTTCGTGACAGGGACGGCTACACCACGATGAAACGCGACAAGTTCGTCCATCAGCGCAATAAGCTACTTTGTAACAAGCGGTACGTGCAGAACCCGCGCTACTACATTCCCGATGGTGCCTACGACCACCTGAATATCATCGAGATGTGGCCAGGCGGTCCTGAGCCGGCAGCTGAGGATAAGGTGTCGGTGGTGGCCACGGACATGATTATCCCGAAGAAAGTAAATGCATACCAACCTTTGGAGCTGCGATGAGACGTTTTCTTTACTTTATTATTCTATCTATGTCGCTGACTCTCGGTGCGGTGGCTCAGGTAAAGGTGAAGGGGCGTGTGGTCGATTTTGAAAACAAACCTGTGAGCGACGTCATCGTTAAGTTGGTGAGCGGCACGAAGATGATTGCTTTCGCGACAACCGATGCGCAGGGCTACTACGCGATGGAATTTAAAGAGATGTCCGAGGGGAAGCTGGCACTGGTGTTCAATCACATCAGTTTCGAAAAAGAGGAGGTGAGCCTGTCCCTGAAAGAAACGGCTGTGACGCAGGACATGGTGCTGACGCCCAAGCCAGTGGCACTGAAGGAGGTGGTCGTCAGGCCCGACCCGCTACGGCAGAAGGGCGACACACTGAGCCACAACCTCGCGTCGTTCCTGGGCAAGGGCGACGTGACGCTTGAGGACGGACTTAAACGGTTGCCGGGTGTGGACGTGTCGAAGAACGGCGGCATCTTCTACATGGGCACGCCCATCTCGCAGTTCAACATCGAAGGCATGGACCTGTTGGGCGGCAAGTACAACCTGGCGACGAGGAACATCCCGGCAGACTATGTGACGCAGGTGGAGATAGTGCGCAACCACCATAGCCGGCGGGTGGAAAAGGATGTGCCGACGGACGAGGTGTCGATGAACATCAAACTGTCGAACAAGGCGAAGTTCAAGCCGTTCGGGCAGGAGGCAATAGGAGTGGGGATGCAAGCCCACCCAAGCCCTCCCCAAGGGAGGGATGTTGAGTTACCTAATTCTGCCTCAATATCTAATCAAACATCCCCTCCTTCGGAGGGGCTTGGGGAGGCTTTTCAGGGTCTTATTGGCCTGACGGGCATGATGTTCACGAACAAGTTCCAGACCATCTGCTCGGTGAAGGGCGGGAACTACAAGGGGTTTGGACGGGCCGACATGTTCGACCACTTCGGCGGCTCGGATGTGAGCACCCGCGCCACGAGCCTGTTTGGTGGATTCGACGGCGGTGCGCCTCCGCAGGGCGAATACCTCTACCAGCGCAACGGCATGGCGACGCTGAACGGCATCCTGCGCACGGACTCCTTTACTACTATGAAGGTGAATGCCGACTACAGTTACCACCGCGCCACGCACGACATCAGCCAGAGCACGACGTACCTTGCCGAGGGTGGGAACTATGTGACCGTGAGCGAACAGACATCGCCGCTCACGAAGATGCATCTGCCCAAGCTGACGATGAACTACCTGAAGAATGCCGACCGTGTGTATCTCAGCGAGACGTTTGTCCTCAAAGGGAAGTTTGAGCAAAACGAAGGGGATGTGTTGGCCAATGGCGCACTGGTGGAGCAGCGGAGGAAGACATCTTCCTTCGAAGTCGGCAACGACCTCTACTGGATGGGCAAAACGGACAAGGGCGCACGCCGACACGTCAATGCGTCTGTGACGTTCAAGCGGACACCCACGCTGAGGTTAACATTTATGACCCACACACAAGACGCTCCCAACGTGGACCCACCCCCCTGCCCCTCCCTTGTAGGGAGGGGAGTAGTCACCTTTGAAGGCTGTAATCCCCCATCCAGTCTAAAGCATCATACTCTCCTCCCTACAAGGGAGGGACAAGGGGGAGAGTCCCTGGGGGTGCTTCAGACAGCACAGTCATCCACGCTCTCAATGAATGTCGGCTCATCGTTCCAGATTCCCATCGGTAAGACTTTCAGGCTCAATCTGCCAGTCAGCATGAGCGCGATGTACGATGACCTCGAAACAATCTATAGCCCTCCCTCAGAGGGAGGGGCGGGGGAGAGGGTCTATGGCTGGTCTCTCACACCCAACCTGAATCCCGGCTTCGAGATTCATTCGCGCAACCGTCGTTTCTACTTGAGTGCTGGTCTTGGTGCCGCACTGAAAGGGTTGTATTTCAACAAACTCAACTACACCAAGCCCGTGCTCAATCCCTCCGCCGAAATCAGCTACACCTTCTCTGCCAACAGCAAGCTCTCCCTCTCCTCGCGCTACACGACCCAGATTGGCGACATGCTGACGTTGCTGACAGAGCCGATGCAGGTTGACTACCGCACCGTCCGCACCTCATCAGGCATCATCGGAGAAAGCAACGACTGGAGCACGTCCGCCAACTGGAAGTGGCAGTTGCCCATGCAGTACTTCACCCTTAGCCTCGCCGCCACCCACAGCGAGAGCACGCGCAACACCCTCTCATCCCAGAGCGTCAGCGGCATCGATGTCAGTAGCACCGCCCTGCAGCGCGACACCCATTCGCGCTCCACCACCTTCTCCATAACCACTTCGAAAAACATCCCGTCGCTCTTCGCCAAACTGGGTGCCGACGGTGGCTACGGCTTCGGCGACAGTGAGCAGGCGGTTAATGAGACGGTCATCAAGGTGCGCTCCCACAACTACTCCCTCCACGCCAACACCACCCTCACTCCCCTCACCTGGCTGGAACTCCGTTACGACCTCCGCTACAGCTGGTCTGAAACAAAGAACTCCCCTCCCTCACAGGGAGGGGCCGGGAGTG
>JAILEU010000129.1 GCA_024697785.1 Bacteroidaceae bacterium
ATGAGGCGTACGGTGGCGTCGGCGATGGCAGCGGCTGCCAGCTCGCCGCCTGTCAGCACGTAGTCGCCAATGCTGATTTCGCGTGTGATGAGGTGTTCGCGGATGCGGTAGTCGATGCCCTTGAAGTGGCCGCAGAGGATGATGAGGTTATTCGTCAGGCTCAGGTCGTTGGCCATGCGCTGGGTGAAGCGTTCGCCGTCGGGCGAGGTGAAGATGACCTCGTCGTAGGAGCGCTCGCTCTTCAGGTGGGAGATGAGGCGGTCGATGGGCTCAATCTTCATCACCATGCCTGCGCTGCCGCCGAAGGGGTAGTCGTCGGTTTTGTGGTGCTTGTCGGTGGTGTAGTCGCGGATGTTGTGTATGACGATGTCCGCGAGCCCTTTCCGCTTGGCGCGTGCCATGATGGAGCAGTTGAAGAAGCCCTCTACCATCTCGGGCAGTACGGTGAGTATGTCGATGCGCATACGGTAGATTCGGGATTGTTGATTGAAATTTGTCGGCAAAGGTAATGCTTTTTTGAGAAAAAGAAGTATCTTTGCCGACAAAAATCGGACAGAAAGTGATAAACGACTATAGTAGCACAGCCATCATTGCGGGTGACGAGCGCATCAGCTTCGCGGAGATGCTGGGCCACGTGCGACAGTTTGCTTCCGCTGCCTATGCTCCAAAAAGTAAGCGAGAGGAAAACCAAAACAATTTGAGCCTTTCCGAGCAGGAGAACCTAAAACCTCAGGTTAAGGGTGGGCGGACGGTCATCTTCAGCGAGAACCGCGTGGGATGGGTGTATGCCATCTTTGCCGTCTGGCTGGACGAGGACATCGCCGTGCCAGTTGACGCTATGAGCACCGTGGGCGACGTGGCCTACATCCTGCGCGACTGTCAGCCTGAGCGGGCTTGGGTGTCGAGGGCGACGGAGGACGTCATGCGCCGTGCCGTCAGCGAGGCGGGCACGGACACTAAGGTGATGGTGATGGAGGATCTGGAGACGCTGTCGCCGCCCGTCACGCCAGCCCCTGAGACCTCGGGCATGGACCGCCTGTTTGTCAGGGACGAGGAGCGCACGGCGCTGATTGTCTATACCTCAGGCACTACGGGCCAGCCAAAGGGTGTGATGCTGTCGTTCAGGAACATGTTTGCCAACGTACGCTCGGTGTCGGACGAGGTGCCCATCTACCACAACGGTTCGCGGACTATGGTGCTGCTGCCGCTTCACCACGTCCTGCCGCTGCTGGGGACGCTGGTTGCACCCATGATGCTGGGTGCGGGCATCATCATCTGCCCCTCGATGGCAGCGACGGACATCATGGCGACGCTCGCGACGGGCGAGGTACACCTGATGGTAGGTGTGCCGCGGTTGTGGGTCACTATATATAAAGGTATAAAGAAGAAGATCGACGCCTCGGCGCTGACCAGGCTGCTGTTCAGGCTCTGTGCGAGGGTGGGCAGCATGCGGCTGTCGCGTCTGGTGTTCGCTACGGTCCACCGGCGGCTGGGCGGACATCTGGAGTCGTGCGTCAACGGCGGCGCGGCGCTGCCCGTCGAGGTGGCAGCGGGCATGAAGACGCTGGGGCTTAACCTGCTCGACGGCTACGGCATGACAGAGACGGCGCCCGTCATCTCGTTCACCCGCCCGGGCGACCTCGTGCCCGGCAGTGTGGGCAAGGCTATGCCTAGCGTTCAGGTGAAGCTGGTTGACGGCGAGCTCTGTGTGAAAGGGCCGAACGTCATGCAAGGCTACTACAACCGTCCCGACGAGACGGCGGCTGTGATGGACGACGACGGATTCCTCCACACCGGCGACCTGGCACGCATCACGCCCGACGGACGCATCTTTATCACCGGACGGACAAAGGAGATCATCGTGCTCTCGAACGGCAAGAATGTCAATCCCGTGGACATCGAGCAGCAACTCGAGCAGCACGCCGACAGGGTGAAAGAGGCGGGTGTCACCGCTGACGGAGACAGACTCTGCGCCATCATCGTGCCCGACGAGCTGTGGGCACAAGGCAAGACGGACGATGAGCTGGAACGTGCGCTGAAACGCGAGGTTATAGAGCCCTACAACAGCCAGACGGAGCCCTACAAACGGGTGATGGCCGTGCGCCTGTTTCACGGCGAGCTGCCTCGTACCCGCATGGAGAAGCTGCAACGCTACAAGCTGGCAGCCCTGCTGGCGTCAGAGACGCCGAAGGCCGCCGTCAAGCCGGCTGACGACGCCAGCAACGCCAACGACGACTGTCAGCTTGAGGAATACAACCTCATCCGGCACTATATTGAGGAGGAGAAACGGGTGACGGTTCATCCGACGGATCATCTCGAGACCGACCTCGCCCTCGACTCGCTCGACAAGGTGGGCCTGCAATCGTACGTCGAGCAGACGTTCGGCATGAGGCTGCCGTCGGAACGGCTGGCGGCCTTCAGCTCGGTGCAGCAGCTGGCCGAGTATGTGAGTGAGTGCAAGACCCGCATGGAAGCTGAGCATACCGCCGACTGGGCGTCGATGCTGGGCGAGGACAGCAGCCACATCCGCCTTCCTCGCTCGGGATGGGGCATGCGCGCCATCGTGGCAGCCGGACGACGGCTGAGCCGCTCGTACTTCGGCCTCGAAGCGCTGGGCACGGACAACCTGCCTGCCGAGGGCCCCTTCATCATTGCCCCCAACCACCAGAGTTATCTCGACGGACTTTTCGTTGCCGCATGCCTGCCCCGTGAGGCGGTGAACAACACCTTCTTCTTCGCCAAGCGCGACCATGTGCGGACGCACTTTGCACGGTGGATGGCACGGCATAACGGCGTCATCGTCGTGGACCATCATACCCACCGCGAGAGCATCCTCACCCTGGGCGAGGCGCTGAAGCAGCGGCGGAACGTCGTCATATTCCCCGAAGGGACACGCACGGTGACGGGCAGCCTCGGCGCCTTCAAGCGTATGTTTGCCATACTGGCCTCGGAGCTGCATGTGCCCATTGTGCCGGTGGTTATCAAAGGTGCCTACGCGGCCATACCGAAGGGCCGGCACATCCCGCTCAGACGTAAAGTGACGGTGGAGTTCCTGCCCCCCGTACACCCCGATGGAAAGATGTATGACGCCCTCTCCGACGAAGTGAGAAACAGTATTTTAATGAAAATAGAAGAATGAAAAATTAGAAAGGATCGTCAAATAGTAAATCGTCAAATAGTAAATATTATGACTGTTAAAGAGGAAATAGACGCTTTGCGGGCTGAGCTGGATACGCACAACTACAACTATTACGTGCTCAATGCCCCCACGATAGGCGACCGCGAGTTCGACGAGATGATGCGCCGTCTGCAGGACCTTGAGGCTGCCCACCCCGAGTACTTCGACCCCGCCAGCCCCTCGCAGCGGGTGGGCAGCGATCTGACGGACGACTTCGTACAGGTGCTCCATGCGCGTCCCATGCTGTCGCTGGCCAACACCTACAGCCGCAGCGAGGTGGAGGACTTCTACCGCCGCGTCGAACAGGGGCTGGGCGGCGAGCCGTTCGAAATCTGTTGCGAATTGAAGTTCGACGGCCTCTCCATCTCGCTCATCTACGAGGAGGGACGTCTGGTTCGTGCCGTGACTCGCGGCGACGGCGTCCACGGCGACGATGTGACGGCCAACGTCCGCACCATACGCAGCATACCCCTCACCCTGCGCGGCGAGGGATGGCCCGACGACTTTGAGATTCGCGGCGAGGTGCTGATGCCGTGGGAGTCGTTCGAACGCCTGAATGCCGAACGCGAGCAGAACGAAGAGCCGCTTTTCGCCAACCCGCGTAATGCCGCCAGCGGAACGCTGAAGCTGCAGAACAGCCGTGAGGTGGCCCGCCGGAGGCTCGATGCCTACCTCTACTATCTGCTGGCCGACCCGCTGCCTTCTGACGGACACTACGAGAACCTTCAGACAGCCCGGACGTGGGGTTTCAAGGTGTCGGGCGACATGCGCCTGTGTCGTTCGCTCGACGAGGTGATGGCGTTCATCAGCCATTGGGACACAGCGCGGCAGAACCTTCCCGTCGCCACGGACGGCGTGGTGCTGAAGGTCAACAGCGTCCGCCAGCAGGAACGGCTGGGATACACGGCCAAGGTGCCTCGCTGGGCCATCGCCTATAAGTTCAAGGCCGAGCAGGCGTTGACGCGGCTGAGCAGCGTCACCTATCAGGTGGGTCGCCAAGGCACCGTGACGCCTGTGGCCAACTTCGATGCCGTTCCGCTCAGCGGCACCATCGTCCGCCGCGCCACCCTTCACAACGACGACTTCGTGCAGGCTCTCGACCTCCACATCGGCGATATGGTCTATGTCGAAAAGGGCGGCGAGATTATCCCGAAGATTACCGCCGTCGATACCGACAGCCGCACCATGATGCTGGGCGACAAGGTCCGCATGGTGTCACGCTGTCCCGAGTGCGGCACGCCGCTCGTCCGCTACGAGGGCGAGGCGGCCTGGTACTGTCCCAACGACTCGGGCTGCCCGCCGCAGCTCAAAGGGCGCATCGAGCACTTCGTCAGCCGCAAGGCCATGAACATCGACGGCCTTGGCGGTGAGACTGTCGACCTGCTGTGGCGCGCCGGGCTCGTCCACGATGCTGCCGATCTCTATCAGCTCCGTGCTGCCGACGTCGCCCGTCTGCCTCGCATGGGGCAGAAGTCGGCCCTTAACATAGTGCACGGCATAGCCGCTTCGCGCGACGTCCCCTTCGACCGGGTGCTCTTCGCCATTGGCATTCGTTTTGTGGGCGAGACCGTCGCCAAGACCCTCGCCACAGCCTTCCGCAGCATGGATGCCGTAGCCGCAGCCCGTCTTGACGACCTTGTTGCCGTGACCGAGATAGGCGAGAAGATTGCCCAGAGCGTCATCCGCTTTTTCGCCGACCAGCGCAACCGAACCCTCGTGGAGCGGCTGCGCGAGGCAGGCCTCCAGTTCGCGCTCTCCGAGGCGACCGCCGCTGACGCCCCTGTCAGCGACGTCCTGGCAGGCAAGTCCATCGTCATCAGCGGCGTTTTCCAGCATCATAGTCGCGACGAGTATAAAGCCCTCATCGAACGCCATGGCGGAACAAACGTCTCATCCATCTCGTCGCGCACCAGCTTCATCCTTGCCGGCGAGAACATGGGCCCCGCCAAACGCGAAAAAGCCGCCGCCCTCGGCATCCCACTCGTGAGCGAAGAAGAGTTCCTTCGCGCCATTGGCGCAATTGATAATTGACAATTGATAATTGGTAATTGACAATTGATAATTGAAAATTCAAGTTTCGGAAGTATGAAATCGTACCAGAGAGGAGCGCCCCGAAGGGGCAACGGACGGAGCAGCGAGAGCCATCAAGCTTGCTTGAATGGCCGAGTCGTGACGGACGAAGGCGAAGCCAATGAGCACCCAGCCCAG
>JAILEU010000154.1 GCA_024697785.1 Bacteroidaceae bacterium
AGCCTTGCGCTCAGGTGTCACCCTGAGCTCACGATCGTGCAGATACTCCTCCAACTGTCGGTATATCTGCTCCATCGTCTGGCTGGTTAGTTCGCTCGCCATTACTGCCCTTTGCCTTTAGCACGTTTTAACGCATTATCGCTCACAAAGGTACAGCCTTTTATCCACTCCCCCAAAAAGTTTCAGAACTTTTTACGTTTTCTCTCTTTTTTCTCTTTGCAATACCGCCTCCTTATATTTGCGCGAGACGGGGATGGCGACGTCGCCCAACATCACGCCACCCGCGTCGGCTTTCGTGACGTAACGCTCATTAACCAGGAACGAACGATGGGTGCGGAGGAAGCCTTCTTCCAGGATATGCTCCCATTGGGATATGTTCGTCTTGTTGCGGTAATGCTCCCCGCCGGCCGTATGCACCCAGGTCTCCACATCGTTCGACTCCACATAGAGAATCTGCTCCGTCAGCAACGTCACATTCTTGCGCTCCGATATGAACGTGATGCTCTTTGGCGTCTTGCCATAACGCTTGTCAAGCAGCTTGCCGACAGACGTATCCACAACAAACAGCATCGCCAGTATAACCATCAGGAAGACGGGATTGAGCAGTACCGACGGAATGTCTGCCGTATAGCTCTTTATCCACGTGTGGCAGCACATCAGCAACAGGTACTCCAGCAACAGAAAAGAAAGGAACAGACACCCAACGCCGACGATGGCCTTGCGTGTCCGTTCCCATTTCACCTGAGGCAGGAAATACTTCATCGCCAGCAACACGGGCAGGAACATGGAGGCCAGCATCATCGCTTGAGCAAACGTGTAGTCCAAGCTCACAAGGATGGTTGCCAGCACCACCAGTTCGGCTATCCAACATCCGATGACAACGAAGTATCTCATGCCCATGATAGTACAAACCTCATTAAATCCTGGGCTTCTGCGCCACCCTGATGATAAGCGAGACGAGGTAAATCAACAGCCCATACATCACAGGAATGAGCGATACCCTATACCCTCCCTGGACGACAGACATATCGACGTCAGACATCTTCTGCAAGACTCCCTGCATCTGATAGACGCCAGCCAAGGCCCAGAGGAAACCCACGACCAAGGCCATGATCCCGACTTCCTTCACCCAGGCAGGAGCCTTCCATGCGGCAAACAACACCAGCACCAGCAGCAAGGTCAGAACGGCCATACCCAGCCAGCCTCCGCTTGTAAACAATTCAAATACTTTCATAACTTTTCTTTTTGAGTGTTAGACATTTTTTTCAGTTGTCCGAATCGCGATTGACGCCGCAAAGGTACAACCAAATTCCGAAACACGAACAAAAAACGTCCTGTCAAATCCCCTTGTCCGACGGTCAAATCCCCCTCTAACGTTCCGAAGGGGATTTGAGCGCCCTTAGACAAGGATTCGACGGCCCTTTAGCCATTTCATCCCTGGTTATATAGGGATTTCCAAGAATCAATTTTGGGCGATTTCCTGTTGCCTTTTCTGTTGCGTTTGTTTTATTATTCCCTCGTGAGGATTGTTGAAGGCTTGCATTCTCTTTTCTTTCTCCATAATTGTATTGTTATTTAGTTAAATCGCTTGCAATATAAAGCCTTTTTCTTGTAAATCAACAATATTTACGGAAATGTCTCTTTCATTACGAAAAAACATTTCAACTGCGATTTGTTGCAGCAGAAAATGGTTCGGTTCTTAATTAAACAGGTCTTCATTATCCTTGAATAATTCATAGTAACAACGCATACTCTCTAACCTATTCCAAGTTGATTCTTGAATGGGAGTGGCATCCAAATCATATATTTTTGCTTGCGGAATAGAAAGCAAAAACGGAGAGTGTGTGGCAATGATAAACTGACAGCGAAATTCTTTCACCGCACCTTGAATGAATAATGCCAACTCCTTTTGCCACATTGCAGAAAGGCTGTTCTCCGGCTCGTCTAATAGTATTAGACAGTCATCCGTGATTGACTCGACGAAATAATGGAAGCCAGCTTCACCATTCGATTTCTCCAAATCGGTACGTCTCAGACGTCTGTTGATATACTGACTAAGATTATGTTTTCTGGTTTCATTCATGTCGGAATATATTTTCATCTGCTCTTTGTCGTACGGGTCTAGATGGCTCGGCAATTGTGTATACTTGTAGTCATAATACTCTTGTCTCAGTTTTCCTCGTTCCATATTAATATTAAAGTTATTCTCCCTTGTAGATAAAAGTTGCTTGAAAACTTCGTCGCTTACTATTATACGGCTTCGGGGAATATCACTATCTTTGATGAAATACTGCTTGTTAAGGTAGTACATACATTCACCCACATAATCGTCAAAGAAAGGGCTAGTATTGTGGCGAACAGCCCTATCCGAATGCAGCTTTTCAGCAATCACATTCAATAGCGTTGATTTGCCAGAACCATTTCCTCCGTAGAAAATGGTAATATCAGAGAATGACAGTTTAGGACAGGTAATGTTGGAAATAGTTTTTTCGTTTCCTGATAAAAACCTGTTCTCAAAGACTTTCCATGGATACCATGTGTTATGGTAGCTGCATTTATCGGGATGCATACATAAAAACTCAGGGGGCATGTCTGCGGGAGGTGGATCAATTGGCCAAGGAGTAAAATACCACGTCACCCATAAATCGCTTGGAATCTGAAATAGTTCTAAGTAAATCATATCTTTGTCATTAATGCATTGGCCTGATAACTCTTTTCTTATTCTGCATGCAAATATAGCGTTTTTTCTTGAAAAAAACTGTTTCATGGAAAACAAAGGAGAAAAACTCGTGGTGTAAGGCAAAAACTGCGACGGAAAACTTGTATTTGGTATTAAAAGTGGTTTTTTCCAAGGGGTATCGGGAGCAAACGATTTTAATGATAAAGCGTTGTGACGAAATACCGTCACCCCAGATAGCAGTTGAAATAAACTATCTTTATTAGTATCCAAACAGGGAAAACTACCATTTCTTTCTACCCAAATAGGAAGGCCTTCCTCGTTTGTAGGAAGGCCTTCCTACCCGTCAGAAAGGCCTTTCTGGAAATTAGCCGGCCGTTGGTACGGATCAGTTTCTGCCACCACAGAATAGGCTTCTGTTTTGTCAGATGCTTGGGCTGTGACGCCAGCCCCTTGGTCTGAGCACACGACGTAGTGCGCTACGGACACAACGTAGTGCGTTAGCAGAAGGACGAATTGCGTTACGGACATAGGGCCTTAAAAACTGAAAGCGAACCTTAAAAAAAACTCTTTTGCCGAGTGACGGGTCAAAAAGAAAACCGCCCAGCAAACAGTACTTTCCTATAGGAAACGATGATTCGCAACCCGTCACGGAGGCCGGATTCCGAGCCCGACGGGAATCACTATTTTTCGAAAAAATGATTATCCGCAAAAAAGCCCCTAACGGCCTGAAAGGCCAACGGACGAAGGCGAAGCCAAAAGCACCCTGGGCTGCGTTCTGTTGCCCCTTCAGGGCGCACATGGCACGTTAGGGGAATTTTTGCGGATAATCATACTTTCATGCGCTTTTTCGCGAAATACTCCCCAAAAACCGGAAAGCGGGTTTGTGGGCAAGAAGAGAGAGCAAACAGAACAAAGGGGGGGCTGCGCTCGTTTTCGAGGCCTTTTAGAGCAGGATTTGGGGCCTTTTTTCCCTCTGTCAGGCCTTGCAACTGATACGCTTTGGGAAATGGAAGGATTGTACCCTATTGTCTTTCTGCTTTTTAGAGGAAGAAAACTGGCCGAGCGTAACAGATAACAGTTATAACAGTTGTTTTTTCGAAGGGTGCGACTTTACTTTTTTCTTTCTATTTCTATATATAATATATTAATTATTAATTAATTATATATAATAAAAAGGTGGATTAAAGAGAAAGCCTACCCTTCAAAAATCTAACTGTAACTGTTATAACTGTTACGCTTCCTAAGTTAACATTCTCTCCTCCAAGGCCTTTAGTATAAAAACCACCCAGAATGTCGTCACAGATTGTCGCGGACGTCCTGGGCGAGGGCGCGGAGGAAAACGGGGACGGAAGGGCTGGCGAGAACAGCTTCTATTTGGTCATCAAGTTCGTCGAAGTCACGGGGGGAGAAAGCTCCTCTCCCACCCTCACGGGAGGGAAGCAAATGGGCCATGAGGCGGAAGCCGGCATACTGCGTCAGGACGGCTTCGGAGGCTATCCATTGGAAGGCCTTGCCCTTGGCGTAGGGCAGGCGGCGGAAAAGGTTCATGCAGGTGTAGTCGATGATTTCCGTGTCGTGCATAGCGTCGAGCCAGATGTCGGCAATCTCGGGGAGGAAGCTGTCGACGGGCTGGAGGTAGCCGGCCAGGATGCGGCACTCGCGGATGTCCTCCTTCCAAAGCGCCTGCGCAAGGTCGTGGTCCGGCTCGTAACGGGCAGCAATCTCCTTGAGGCGCGGCAGCTCGACGCCGAAGATGAGGCGGTACCGAAGCCCCCGCTCGCGCAGGCTCTGCGCCAGCACGCCGTTCATATAGAGCCGCAGCTCGGACTTAATGGAACTTAAAGGGGACATAGTGTTTTTTTCAAAAATTAAGAATTAAGAGTTAAGAGTTAAGAAAGAATGTTCTGTATGCAGCCCCAGATTACGGAGACTGTTTTTCTTAACTCTTAATTCTTAACTCTTAACTAGTTTACAAAGGTAATGTGGCGTAGTCGCGGCTGTAGCGGAGGTTCTGGGCGGCGAAGCTCTCGGTGTAGTCGATGGTGACATCGGTAATGTTGCCCTGGGCGTCCTTGACGGGGGTATAGACGGGGTTGATGAAGCCCTTGTAGGGGGCGAGGTTGAGCGCCTTGTAGCGGGCCAGCACCTCGGCATGGAGCGTGGGGTCGACCTTCACGCCGTAGGTTTCCACCAGGTCGCGGGCGGCCTCGTAGTCGCCCTCGCTCTTGATGCGCTGGATTTCAGCCAGCAGCTCGCCGAAGAGGTGACGGAGCTTGCGGTAGTCGTTGATGCGGACGTAGGTCTTGCCATCCTGCTTCACCATCTCCACCACCTTGTCCTTCTTGCCGTGTTCGTAGCACCAATGGGCGACGAGCGAGCGGTTGCGCATGTGGGCTTCCTCGATGTCGTTGCCGGGCTCGATGCGGACGAGCTGCGTCATCAGGCCGTTCATCATGTAGGTGTAGTACTGGGCCTTGTAGGCGTCCTTCGAAGGCAGCAGGCCGAGGTCGAGCATCTTCTTGTCGCCCACGTAGTAGAGGCCGAAGAGGTCGGCGCGGGCTTCCTCGATGGTGCTGCCGTAGGCCTTGAGGGCTTCGGAGCTGGTGCCCGGGAGCAGCTTGCCCGAGCCGTGGCCGAGACACTCGTGGAGGTCGGTATGGAGGTCGTCGGTAATGGCGTCGTACTTGTCGATGAGGGCACGCTCCTTGTCGCTATAGACGAACTCCTCGTTGAAGCCGTTGCCGTGGGCGGCCTTGGCGTAGGCCTCGGTGAGGTTGCCGATGGTGACGGACTTCGAGCCGTGGGCTGCGCGCACCCAGTCGCTATTGGGCAGGTTGATGCCGATGGCGGTAGAGGGGTAGAGGTCGCCAGCCAGGATGGCGGCTGTGATGACCTTGGCGCTGATGCCCTTGCACTCCTCTTTCTTGAAGCGGGGGTCAACGGGCGAATGGTCCTCAAACCACTGGGCGTTCTGGCTGATGGTCTCCGTGCGGCGGGTAGCCTCGAGGTCCTTGAAGTTGACGATGCTCTCCCAGCTGGCTTTCATGCCCAGCGGGTCGCCGTAGCTCTCGGTGAAGCCGTTGACGAAATCGACGCGGCTGTCGAGGTCGCGAACCCAGGCGATGCAGTAGTCGTCGAAGGTCCTCAGGTCGCCGTCGGTATAGAACTGGATGAGCTTGGTGATGACGTCTCGCTGGGTGCCGTTCTCGGCCACCTCCTGGGCTTTGCGGAGCCAGTAGATGATGCGCGTGATGGCCTCGCCGTAGAGGCCGTCGGCCTTCCACACCTTCTCGACGAGCTTGCCGTCCTCCTTGACCAGACGGCTGTTCATGCCGTACATGACGGGACAGGGGTTGAGGGTGTCCTTCTGAGCATCGTAGAACGCTTCTGCCTCGGCCTGCGTGACGCCCTCGCCGTAGTAGTTGCAGGCAGAGGTGAGGATGAGGTCCTCGCCGTCGGCCTGGTTCACCTTCTTGACCAGCACGGCCGGGTCGAACATCACGGGGCAGATTTCGTCAAGGAATTCCTCGACGGTCTGGCCGGCATGCAGGGCGGGATAGTGGTCGGGCTCAGCCATCACGGCGGCACGGAACCACGTCTCGGGGAAGCCGGGCAGGAACTTCAGCTCGCCGTAGTGGTGATGGATGCCGTTGGAGAACCAGACGCGCTTCAGATAGACCTCGAGAGCCTTCATCTCGGCCGTCTCGTGGTCGAAGGCATCGTTGGTGTAGATGGTCTCCAGGATGCGGCGAATGGCAAGGTTGTATCGGCAGTTCTGGTCGTAGAGGATGTCGCGTCCGCTCAGGGCGGCTTCGGTGAGGTAATAGACCAGCTTCTTCTGTTGGAGCGAGAGCCCGTCCCAGCCCTTCACCTCGTAGCGAAGCATCTGCAGGTCGGCAAACTTCTCGTTGGCATACTCAAACTCCGTGGCAGGCTGTACGCCGTCGCCACACGATGCAAGCATCATCATTGTCATAGCAATTAACCCAAATGTCTTTTTCATATCTTCATAATTGGTTGTAGAGGTCGGCGAGGTCGGCACGTGAGAGGCCGAGCTGGACGGCATGGTCGAGGTCGGCACGTGCCTGCCGCTTGTGGCGTCCCATGCGCAGGTAGATGTCGGCACGCGAGGCATAGGCGTAGGGGTCCTGGGGTGTCTGCTTCAGCACAGCCTCCATGTCGAGCAGGGCGAGGTCGTAGAGCTCACGGTCGGCCAGCACATTGGCGCGCGCCGTCAGATAGTCCGGTTCCTCAGGATGGTCGGCGATGAGGGCCGACAGCTGTTCGGTGGCCTCCACCAGACGCCCTTGTTTCTGGTTGAGCAACGCCAGGCCAAAGCGGGCTCCGGCATCGCGCGAGTCGAGGGTGAGCAGACGTCCATAGTCGGCGCGGGCCACGTCGTACAGACGTTGATGGACAGCCGTATAGGCGCGGAACGTCAACGCCTCGCGGTTCTCGATGTCCTGGTCGAGCACGTTGCAGTAATCGACATAGGCCTTGCCCTCCTGCCCCAGCTCCAGATAGGTGGCGGCGCGGGCCAGCAGGATGGGGATGGCCGTCGGCTTGTAGTTCAGCGCCAGCGAATAGCTCTCGACGGCCTCCTTCAGCTGCCCCTGCTGACGCTGGATGGAGCCAAGGTTGACGAAGAGCAGCACGTTGTGCTCGTTCCCCGGGTCAGCCTCGATGGCACGCTTCACATAGTCGGCGGCTGGACCGAGGTCATTACGCTCCACACAGGCATAGGCGCTGTCGAGCAGCTCGCCATAGGTCTGGGCAAAGGCAGGCGTTCCGGCCAAAAGGCATAGCGCGGAAAGGGCATACAACAAGCGTTCCTTTTTCATTCCATCAGCAAAAATACGCCATTTCCCCCGTATGCACAAACTTTTTCATTGAAGAATGAAAATTAAGATTGAAAATTAACAAAGTTAATGAAAAAACGATGTTTTCATGAATAATATGAATAGCTTTTCATGCAGATAACCCTTCATCATGAACCATGAACCCGGAGGACGTGTTCGTTAAACATTAAACGAAAAAAACTTTGATTATCCGTAAAAATACCCCTAACGGCCTGAAAGGCCAAAAGCACCCAGCCCAGGGCAACGCCCTGGGTTTATTCGAGCACAAACCATTTTGCGCCCTGAAGGGGCAAAAGCATTCTAAATTAATGCTTTTGCCCCTTCAGGGCGATAGTTACCTTTGCTGCTTGTACCCAGGGCGTTGCCCTGGGCTATGTGCTCGTTGCCCCTTCGGGGCGCACATGGCGCGTTAGGGGCATTTTTGCGGATAATCATTAAAAAATCTATTCGTAGTCGCAGACGTATCCGTGCTGGTCCATCTCGAGCTTCACCACCTCCCATCCGTCGAGGCAGTCGTGCAGCTCCTCTTTCAGGCGCACCACGCCCATGAGGTCGTCGGCACGGATTACGGCCATGATGGTGGGTCCGGCGCCACTCAGATAGGAGCCCAGCACGTTCTCGTCCTTCTCCAACCGCCCCATGATTTCGTCGTACCCCTTGATGAGACTGCCGCGATAGGGCTGATGCAGATGGTCGTGGAAGCCGATGCGCAGGCCTTCGTCGTGCCCGTTGATGAGCGACGCCACCAGCAGGCTCAAGTGGGACACGTTACCGATGGCATCCTTCCGCGACACCACGTCGGGCAGTACCGAACGGGAGAGTTTCGTGGAGAGGGTGAAGGGAGGGATGAGGGCGACAAAGCGGTAGTCGTTCTTCACGGGGATACCCAGCGTGGTGACCGTTTCGGCATTTACCGACACGGTGAGGCCTCCGAAGATGGCCGGAGCCACGTTGTCGGGATGCCCCTCGATGCGGGTGGCCAGATTGAGGATGTCCTGACGGTCGTCATAGCGCCCCTTGAAGGCGAAGGCGCCCACCAGCCCGGCTACGATGCAGGAAGAGGAGGAGCCCAGGCCCCGCGTATGAGGAATTTCGCTTTTGCACTCGATGCGCAGGCCGGAGAACGTCAGCCCCACCTCACGGGCACCGGCACAGAAGGCTTCGTAGGCGAGGTTGTCGGGGCCGGCAAACTGCTCGGGACAGCCCACAATCTCCAGCCCTTCGTCCATCAGTTCGAAGGTGAACGTGTTGTACAGCGTTACGGCCACACCGGCCACGTCGAAGCCAGGGCCTAAATTGGCACTCGTCGCAGGAACTCTTACTTTTACTTTCATCCGATACTCTGGGCTATGTGTGAAACAATCTGGTTGGGGTCGATGACCTTGTTGTGGAGCACAGGACGCTCCATGATGTCCTTCAGCGAGTCGGGAACGGGGAGTCCTGTGGCATGCAGCAGCACCTCGGTGGCAATCTCTTCGGGGACATCCCGGCCCGTAACGGCCTTGCAGACAGCAGCCGGGAACTTATAGGGCGAAGCTGTAGAGAGGACGACGGTCGGCGTGGCGTCGGAGGTCTCCCGACGATAGCGTTCATAGACCCCCAGCGCAACGGCCGTATGGGTGTCGGCCATGTAGTGCCTGTCGTGATAGAACGTGCGGATGGTGCTGACCACCTCGTCCTCTGAGAGCCAGCCGGCGGAAAAGAGGGAACGGATGCGGCTCAGCATGGCCTCGTCAACCTGATAGCGTCCCTTGTCGCGCAGCTGCGCCATAAGATTCCGCACCATCAACGCGTCACCTAAGAGCAGATAGAGCAGCCGCTCCAGATTGCTGCTGACAAGAATGTCCATCGCGGGGGCGTTCGTCTTGTAGAAGGGACGGTTGACGTCGTAGATGCCCGTCGTGAAGAAGTCCGTCAGGATGTTGTTGCGGTTCGAGGCCACGATGAAACGCCTGACGGGAAGTCCCATCCGGCGGGCCATGACACCAGCCAGGCAATTGCCGAAATTCCCCGATGGAATGGCATAATTTATGGGTTCGCCGGCCGAAACGACGCCCCTTTCGACCAGCTTCAGATAGGCATGGAAATAATAGACAATCTGGGGCACCAGACGCCCGATGTTGATGGAGTTGGCCGACGTCAGGAAGAGGTCCTTAGCGTCGCACGCCTCCCTCAGGCTATCGGAAGCAAACGCCTCCTTGACCGCACGCTGGGCATCGTCGAAATTGCCTCGCACGGCCACGACCTCGACATTACTGCCGCTTTGGGTAATCATCTGCTGGCGCTGGATGGGCGACACGCCGTCCACAGGGTAGAACACCTTAATCATGGTGCCCTCGACATCGGCAAAGCCTTCGAGAGCGGCCTTCCCCGTGTCGCCGGAGGTGGCCGTCAGAATCAAGGCCTGGCGTGCCCTACCGCTCTGCTTGAGGGAAAGCGTCAGCAGATGAGGCAGCAGCTGCAGGGCCATATCCTTGAAGGCTGCCGTGGGGCCATGAAACAGTTCGGCCACGTATGCTTCGCCCACAGGAACTACCGGAACCACCTCTTCGAGAAAGGCCTGGCGAGAGTAGGCCCTTGCGCAGGCTGTAGCGACGAGCGGCTCTGTCCCTTCGGGGACAAACGTGGAGATGACACGCGCGGCAAGAGCCTCGTAAGAAAGGCCCTGCAAGGAGGACAAATCCAGCTGAGGCAAGGCGAAATCAGGCACCATGAGACCTCCGTCCTCACCTAATCCCTGCAATACCGATGCAAAGAAATCCAGTCGTGTGGCACTACCCCTAGTGCTCACAAATTTGTTATCCATAATAAAACAATACTTTTTCGGGCTGCAAAGTTACTAAACATATTCCAAACAAGAAAGGAAAACAACAAATTACTATGTTTTTTCCTCCAGCAAGGCCGTCTGAAAGCCTCTAACGGCCGTCCGAAAGCCAACGCAGGGGACAGGCTTGCCCCGAAGCAGGTAGTATGTGCGCACGCCGTTTTTCCCTAAGCGGAGCCCAATTCCAAGCGCTTGAAACTTTAAATCCAAGCACGTGAAACTTCAGATCCAAGCGCGTGAAACTTTTTTTTACTTAAACAATTTTTTGATAAGGAGAGCATACCATTTTATATATATAGATGATATATATAGATGGAATACCACCCAATGATAAAAAAACAGGGTTGAGCCCATGAGCCCAACCCTGCTGTTACGATAAACTTCCGGAGAAATTACTCGGCAGCCTTGTGCGAGAAGTAGTAGCCAACGCCTTCGACAAGTCCCTTGTAGGAGGTCTTGTAGGCCACGATGGTCAGCTCGTCGCCTTCCTTCACGCCAAGAGGACCAAACTCGCCCTTCTTGCCGCCCCAACCGGCATAGACGCCGTAGATATAGACGGAGCCGGTCTCGTCGGTGAGGTTGAAGTTGCCATATTTCTCGATGTCCCACTTCGTGTTTTCTTCGGTGGGCCGACCGACAGTACCGGTCAGCATGTAGAAGGCATTCACGTCATCGGGAAGATTGCGGAAGTCGGCCACGGAGATGGGAGTGACGGAGATGGAGCTCTCGCAGACAGCACCCGTCATCTGGGCAGCACCCTTATACTCGCCGCGCTTGCCAACGAGGGTGACGATGTCGCCAGCCTTGAGTCCGAGCTTCTCGAAGTCGCCCTTCGCACCAATGCCATAGACATAGGCCTCGCCGGAGAAGTCCTTGATATAGACGTTGCCGTACTCAGCCTTGGCCACGCTGGAGATGATGCCGGTGATGCGGTACTGGGTGTCGCCAACCTCAGCAGCGAGGAAGTCAGCCACAGAAACCTCAAGGATGGCACCCTTCTGCGTGAAGGCCTGCTCGCAAGAGTAGGTCGTGCCAGCCGACGTGGTGGAGAAGACAACGGTGGTGTTGCGGTCGCCGCCATCGTTCCGGTCTGCCTCAAGGGTCACATAGTCTGCGCCAAAGTCGGCAATGTGGAGCCAGCTCTTGGCCTCGGCAGGGATAGCCACGTGGAAGCCGTTACCCTTGCTGGCAACGGTCACCTTGATGGCGCCACCTTCGAGGGGGAACTCGGTCACGCCTACGCCTTCCTCAGCACCAAGCAGCTCGACGCCATCGATGCCGATGAGGGACTTCTTGATGGAGATGACCTCTGCCGTGCCCTGGTTGGTCTCAGGTGTACCATTATAATCAATGAGGACGCCCTTGACGACCAGCTCGTCGCCCACGGCAAACTCGTTGCCCTTGGTGAACTTGTCGCCGTTAATCCAATAGCCACGATAGACCTCGAGCCAGTTGTCGGAACCGAACGAACCGTCGTCAGAGAGGAAGTAGGTGGCGTTGCCGTACTGGGTGCTGATCTCCTGGATGCGGCACACAATGCCCTTGAAATAGACGGGGCTCTCGGGCTGCTTGCCGGACTTGATGAGGGCCACGGCCTCGGCGATGGTCAGGATTTCGGGCTCAGCCTCTTCGGCATACTGGTAAACGTTGATTCGCTGCGTCTTTCCGGCACAGTTCAGAAGAACTTCTGCCTGACGGGTTGCAGCGGCTGCTCCAGCGGTGAACTTGACAACACTCTCACCTGCAGCACCAGACGTGGGACTGACGGTAAGCCACTCAGGAACCTCGCTGATGGTCCATGCATCGCTTGCCGTGACCTTGACTTCGACCGTGTTACCTGCTGTAGCAAGGGCCACATAGGAGGAACTGACCTGTACCTCGTCGAGCAGAGTGACGGGATTCTCTTCTTCGCAGCTGGTGGTGAAGACAGCCATCAAAGCGGCGAGAACGCTGATAATTGAATATCTGAGTTTCATAGTCTTTTCTGTGGTTTATGAATTAATTAAAAATGTACTTAAGACCGATAGAAGCATACCAGCACTGGCTAAGAGCGTGGTTGGGAACGAAGGTCTCGGTGTTGCCGCTGATGGAAGCGGGGGTCGAGAAGGTGGCGTAGCCGTCCTTGTCAACACCTTCGTACTTCAGGATGCGGGCTTCGCTGCCGATGGCGGGGTTGAGGTACTTGCTCACGCCCCAGCTGGAGTTGAAGAGGTTCATCACGTTCTTGATGTCGGCGCTGAACTGCAGGATGTTGGTGCTCTTGCCAATCTTAGCCTTGAAGTCGTGCTTGTAGCTGACGTCGAAGCGATGTACCCACGGGCTATAGACGGCGTAGCCTTCGGCATACTGGCCCTGATGCTTGCTCAGGTAGCTGTCGTTAGCCACGAAGTCCATGAAGCGCTTGGCATCGTCGGCAGAGACGAAGCGGAACTCCTTGTTGTCAACCTGCTCCTGAGTGGGAACATAGATGGCATCGTAGGCATAGCCGTCGCCGTTCATGTCGTTGGTCGTCATGTAGCCGTAGTTGTAGCCGCCACGCCATGCTTCGTAGATGAGGCTGTAGTGGTTGCCGCTCTTGTCGTGGTGGGTAGCGCTGGCTACGACACGGTCGGGAGTGACATACTGCGAGTTGTGCAGACGGATGTTGTTGGGGCCTTCCCAGGTGGGGACATAGGTGAAGGCGCTCTCAGCAGCCGAGCCGGGCATACCGGTGATTTCCTTCGACACGGTGTGGGTGTAGGCAGCCATGAGGCTGAGGCTCTCGGTGGGACGGGCGTTTAACTGCACGTTGGCGCTCCAGCCGTAACCCTTGTTGGTGTTCTCAAGCACGAAGGCCTTGGTGCCGGTGCGGAAGTTGCTGGGATAGAGAGGACGGTTGTCAGCTCCGTTCAGACGGGCAAAGCCGCCGACGGGGAGCACGCTCCAGTCGGAGATGCAGACACCATTGATGGTCTTGTTGAAGATACCTTCAGCCGTGATGCTGAGGGGGAATTCCGTGGGGAACGAATAGTCGAAGGCGAGGGAGGTCTTCCACACCTGCGGCATCTTGAAGTTGGGGTCAACAGCGCTGATGGAGGAAGGAACGGAACCGGCCTTACCATCGGCGTCGAGGACGATCTCGCTGGGGAAGCCCATGGTGACAAGCTTGTTGTAGAGGGCATCCACCGTAGCCTTGCCGTTTTCCGTTACGAGGCCACCGGCAAACTGGTCCATCGTGTAACCCTTGCTCTGGCCGTTCTTGGCATTGAGCTGAGCCTGATACTGGACGAGACCGCCGTTGGTAGGCATGTTGGTGAAGAACACCAGAGGCAGACGGCCCGAGAAGAAGCCGGTACCGCCACGGACGACGAAGCTCTTGTCGCCAACCACATCCCACGTGTAACCGACGCGCGGGGAGATGGTGACATTGGAGGTAGGCCAGCGGCCTGTGTCGATGCGGGTCTCCTCGTAGTTGTAACGCTTGGGATAGTAGAGAAGGTCATAAATCTTGTCGTTGGTCACAAGGTCGCTGTTGTCGAAGAACAGACCGTCGAGACGCAGACCGTAGGTCAGCTTGAACTGACGGGTCACGTCCCAGTCGTCCTGAGCATAGAGGCCAGCCTTGTGGAACTGCACGCGGGCAGCAGGGGTCTTCTCACCATTGTAGCCGTAGGTGAGGCAGACAACCTCAGGAGCCTGGGTGAACAGCTGGTCAACAGTCATTCCGTCGGCCCAGTTGTAGCGATAGTAACCCGTACCGTTACGCATGTACTGGTTGTCGGCCATCTGGTACTCGTAGCTCAGACCAGCCATGATCTTGTGGTTGCCCAGGTTGAGGGTGATGTCGTCACGGATGTTGCCGACGGTGTTGTGGACGGCGTTGTTCCAGGTGAAGAGCTCGTAGCCGAGGGCGATGTAGTTGTTGTCGTTCTTCGTGATGTCGATGAAGGGGAATTCATCGGACATAGAGCCGCGGACGTCGTCCAGCTTCGAGAACGTAGCCAGGAACTGGTTGGACAGCTTGTCGCTGATGCGGCTGTTGAGGTCGAGAGAGACAGAGTGAACAAGGTTGTTCATCGAGTACATCGAGTTGGCATACGACATGGAGTACTGCGACATACGGGCGCCGGACATACGGGTACCGCCGTCCATGGAGGTGGCGTTGGGCGAGTTCCAGATCTTGTTCAGCGTGTAGTTGTAACGGAGGGCAAGGTGGTGCTTGTTGGTGATGTTCCAGTCCAAGCGGGCCAGAGCCTTCATGTTGCTCTCGTTGGCGGGGAAGTCGGTCCATGAGCCTGTGCGGTAGCCATACTTCTGGGCCACATACTCAGAAACGGCCTGCAGGTCGGCGTTCGTCGTGCGCGAGATATAGTCGTTGGGCACAGCCTTGCCGTCCTCAGAACCTCTCCAGCGGTTGACAACCGTAGGAATCTCAGAATACTCGAAGTTACCGAAGAAGAACAGCTTGTTCTTGATGATGGGAGCGCCGAGGGTCATGCCGTAGGTGGTGCTGCGGTCCGTGGCACGGGCACCGGTGATCTGGTCGCCGTAGATGGCGTCGCCACGCATGTTCTCGTTGCGATGATAGACGTAGGCCGTACCCTTCACGGTGTTCGTACCGGACTTGGTGATGGCGTTCACACCACCGCCGATGAAGTTGGTCTGGCGGACGTCAAACGGGCTGATGACAACCTGCATCTCTTCGATGGCATCGATGCTGATGGGGCTGCCGCCACCAGGGAGGTTGTCGCTCAGACCGAAGTTGTTGTTGAAGTTAGCACCATCGACGGTGAAGTTGGCCGTACGGCCGTCAGCACCGGCGAAGCTCATGCCATTGCCGCCGTAGGGCGAGAGGCGGGTAACGTCCGTGATGTTACGGGTCACCGTGGGCAGGGTAGCAATCTGCTGGTTGTTAATGTTCGTCACAGCACCCGTCTTGGCGGTGTTGAACTTTGTAGCCGTAGCTGAGATGACAACCTCGTCAAGCAATTCGGCCGATTCCTTCATCCGGTGGTTCAGCACGTATGTCTCACCGAGGACGAGGGTCACATCCTGATAGCTGGCCGACTGATAGCCGACGTAAGAAATCGTCACCTTGTAAGGACCACCGGCGCGCATACCCTGAATGGCATAGCGACCGTCGATGTTGGTGATACCACCGTACTGGGTTCCTGAAGGCATATGCACAGCCAACACGGAAGCACCAATCACGGCTTCATCGTCACTGTCGACAACCTTACCGGCCAAAGCCGATGTGGTAATCTGAGCACTTGCAGCTGCGGTGATAAGCATCAATGCAGCTGCCAAAAAGAAACGCAGGTTTTTGAACATAATGAATTGATTAATAAAACAAATATAAACTATCTTCGTCTTTAGCATCGTTTTACGCCGCGAAGGTACGACATTTTTGCGACATGAAAGAAAAAATGCAAAAGAAAAATAAAAATTCTTTTGCACCTTTTTCTAAACCTCATCCCAGGCCATCTCCCCTCCAGTCCATCCAGCCTCTTCAGTCTGTCCAGTTCCTCCAGTCTTTCCAGTCTCTCCAGCCAATCCAGCCCTTCCAGTCAATCCAGCCAATCCAGCCCTTCATTTCCTCACCTCTTGTGCCCCCAACAGCTCGCGGGCCTTCATGGGTTCGTCGGTTGTCAGCTGGTCGATGCCTGTGGCTACCACTTGTTGCATCCGCTCGGGGCTGTTCACGGTCCAGACGTTGATGCTCATGCCTTTCTCGCGTGCCTCGTCGTGGAAACGTCCATTGGCCATATAGGCGTCGTGGTTGAGGTCGATGCCGTTCAGTCCATTGTCGAGCACCTCCGCAGGCCACAGGTTCGCCCCCAGGTACTGCACCGTGAAACCAGGGCACAGCCGCGCAAACTCACGGCAGACATGAAGGCTGAACGAGATGAACATCACCCGCTCAGGGTCCAGCAATCCGTATGTCTTCAGCAGGGCCACAGACCGCCGCACAGCCTCGTCCTCGATTGCCGGCGTCGAGTGCTGCTTCATCTCAAACACCAGTTTGGTGGTAGGGCACGGCTGTGCTGCGGCCAGGAACTGTTCCAACAATGGGATAGGTTCGCCGTTCTCCAGACGATAGTCCTCAAAGGCCGAGTGAGGATTGCTCTCTATGCGCTTGCCGTTTATGGAGCTGTCGTGAAACACAATCAGCACGCTGTCGGCCGTCATATTCACATCGAATTCGCTGCCCCAGAAGCCTGCTTTCTGTGCCGCCTTCAGCGCCGCAACAGAGTTCCGGGCAAAGCCGCCTTCTTCGCAGTTCCAGTAGCCGCGGTGAGCCACAATGCCCACGCCGTCAAAAGGTTTCTGTCCTGCCGAAGCAGCTTTCCCGCCACTTTTCGTGCCGCATGAGGCCATCATCGCTCCCGCCAGCAGCAGGGCCATCGCTTTACGTATCGTCATCTTTTTCATAAGTTTTTTTCTGTTGTTATAATGAGTCGCTATAATGAAAAGCAAGAAAGGGGGCACTGAGCCCCCTTTTGTCTGCTTGGATTTCGTTTACTTAACGATGGATTTCTTGCCTTTCTGCACGCGAATGCCCTTGGCGTCCTTCGAGACCTTCTGGCCCTGAAGATTGTAGTAGTTGCCTTCGGGAACCTCGTCCTGGTTGACGCCCAAGATGGCTGTCACTTCGCCCATGCTGTCGGCATGCACAATCTTCAGTTCACCGGCTGTGGGCGACTGGCTATCCCAGCTGAAACCGCAGCGGGTGGGCAGGAAGATCTTTTCAGCATCGGTCTTCAGCAGTACGCTCTCCAGCGGGGTCACCTCCTGCTTGGCGGGGATGCCATAGCGTCCCTCCTTCTGTATGCTTTCCCAGCTGCTGGCGAAGGTCACGGCGTTGCCCTTACCATCCTCCATGCTGATAGCCTTCAGCTCTGCATCGAAGGTCAGGACATCGGTGTTCTTCACCCTCATATACTGAGAGGTAGGCGAATAGACCAGATAGGGAACGCCAGCCTGAATGCCTTCAGCCGTGCACTCCACGAAGTAGAGGTTCAGGGCTTCGCCCACCTGCTTGATGCCAGCCAGACGTTCCACCTTCAGCTCCTTGGCAGCCTCAGCCACCTGTTCGGCCGTAAGGGTAAAGGGCAGGCACAGTGTGTTATAGCCCTCCAGGAAATAGCGGTTCAGCTGGACGGTCTGCTCGCTATCCTGCAATTTTTCTATGTTCAGCTTATCGGCACTGGCATAGATGTTCGTCACTCTGTTTTGTGCAATGGCCGTAGTGCTCAAGGCCATCGCTGCCATCATTACAAGTACAAAATGTTTCATGAGCTATCAGTTTTTAATGTTCTCTGGGCGCAAAGATACAAATATGTTTTCTAAACCACCAAATTTTTGTTGTTTTTTTTCTTCCATTTTATTTGTTATGAAAAAACCTCACAAACTCACTTTCGAAATTTGGCGTCAGCATATCCCTTCCCATAGCCGCGCTAATCTCCTTCCTAGTCCAGAAGCGTCCGCCGTCCAGCTCCTCTGCGGACGGACGAATCTCCCCGTTGTAGATGCAGCGGTAAACATACACCAACTCGCGTTCGACAGGGCTCTCAAACACATATTTTTCCACGAACTCAGGCGTAAAGTCCGTGATGCCCAGTTCCTCACGAACCTCACGAAGCAAAGCCTCCTCGGGCGTTTCGCCATAGTCGATGTGTCCGCCCACAGCCGTGTCCCACCTTCCCGGTTGAATATCTTTCCATTCCGGACGTTTTTGCAGATACAGATCACCTGCCGTGTTAAGCACATGCAGGTGAACCACAGGGTGCAGCAGTCCTGTCCCGCTATGGCACTCGCTTCGTGTGGCGGAGCCTATCACCCGGCCTTCTTCATCTACAATCGGGAACTTTTCTTTTTGATTATCCATATGGCGATTCACTTTTTTGTAAACACTCTTTTGCTTATGGCTCTTTGCGTTTTTCTTCGTTCTTTCTTCCTTCGTATTCCATCTCCCCTTCGGCAGCCAGAGGTACGCGCATGTCCACATCGTCGGACGGGGAATAAGATTTGACCTTCGCGCCATGGTCTTCGAGCCAGATGTGGTTCAGAGTAAATGCCAGCGAGTCTAGCGTCTGCTCGCGCAAGCTGGGCTTCAGCTCACACTCCCAGATGGTGATGCAATGCCACCCCAGCCGTGCCAGCCTATGCTGTTGCTCGATGTCCCGCGCCTGGTTCCGCTGGATTTTCTTCACCCAGAACTCCCTGTTCGTATGCGGAATCTTGCAGCAAGTCGAATTTTCAATGCCATCATTTTCCATTTTTAATTCTTCATTTTTCATTGGTGACAACGTCACCCCGTGTCCATGCCAGAAGCACCCGTTCACAAAGATACAGGTCCTGTATTTCCTCAGCACCAAATCCGGATGTCCAGGCAAACCGGGTGCATTCAGCCTATAGCGAAACCCTCGGCGCCACAGTCCTCGCCGCACAATCAGTTCAGGCTTCGTGCCTTTCGACCGTATAGCCGCCATATTCTTATGCCGCTGCTGAGGGGAGAGTTTATCCATGAGGCAAATTGAGTTTTTGCAAAAGTACGCATTATTTCGGAATGTATATCTCCAAGCAACGTTTTTTGTAACAACCCACAGGAAAGATTTTTGTTTGTTACGTCAGGTAATGCCCATGAAAAACGAAAGAAAACCCCGATGAAATGGGGGATTTTTGAGCTTTCAGCGTAAAAAGAGCAGCGCTGAAGGAAGAAGAGCAGCAGGCAAAAAAAGAAGCAGGGCTTCGGTCTTACGACTGAAACCCTGCTCTCATGAAAAACGGCGGCTACCTACTCTCCCACTTACGCAGTACCATCGGCGTGATCGGGCTTAACTGCTCTGTTCGGAATGGGAAGAGGTGGAACCCCGATGCCATAGCCACCTGAATAACTCT
>JAILEU010000171.1 GCA_024697785.1 Bacteroidaceae bacterium
AAAAAAACGAGCCCAGAAAGCGATGAGCGCCCTGAAAGGGCAGAAAGCCACCAGCCCAGGGCAGCGCCCTGGGTATCTCGGTCACACATCATTCCGCGCCCTGAAAGGGCAAAAGCATTCCATTCAGAGGGGAACTTAAAAGCAGCAGCCATGTGTTGTAAAGCTTTTGCCCCTTCAGGGCGAAAGTTACTTTGGCCATTTGTACCCAGGGCGTTGCCCTGGGCTGGGTGCTCCATGCCCCTTCGGGGCGCTCCTCTCTGGTACAATTTCATACTTCCGAAACTTGAATAAATGAAATAGAATCGTTTGACATCGGGCGAATAGCCCTTAACGCTACGGCGACAGCCCTTAACGCTATGGCAACAGCCCTTAACGCTACGGCGACAGCCCTTAACGCTACGGCGACAGCCCATAACGCTACGGCGTCAGCCCTTAACGCTACGGCGACAGCCCTTAACGCTACGGCGACAGCCCTTAACGCTACGGCGTCAGCCCTTAACGCTACGGCGACAGCCCTTAACGCTATGGCGACAACGTAAACATAGAAAACCCTTCTCTTCCTGACGCCCGTCAAAATAATGTCAACCCATTCAGGAAAAAAGGTTTTTTCGAAAAAATGGCCAACACCTACCTAAAGTCATGCAATAAATTGCTTTGCAACGCGTTACATTAGGTAGGTGTTTGCTAAACACCTACCTAACACCTACCTGACACCTACCTGACACCTACCTGAATTTAGCTTGACTTTAGCCTCATCAGGTGCCTTTATCAAGTTTCTTTGGCCTATTTTTGCCCTCACAGCTCAAAGATATTTACCTCGTAGGGCTACTCTCGAGCCACTTTTATGCATTTCCCATACTTGAGTTACCTTGTTTGCTCTTTGGGGGTAAGTGCTTAGGTAGGTGTTTAGGTAGGTGTTAGGTAGGTGTTAGGTAGGTGTTAGGTAGGTGTTTGACAAACACCTACCTGGGATAACGCTCAATACTACAGACGATTGCAAGGCTTTAGGTAGGTGTTTGCACTTTTTTGCGAAATTCCTCTAAAATAAGGAGCGAAAACTTCGGGCCAGCGGCACGGAAGAAGAAAAAAACAGCGGGAAGGCATGGCGGTTTGGGCGAATAGAAGTAATTTTGCGCCCAAAATTCTAAGAAAGGCAGAGACGCGCTATGGATGAAACAGGAAAAAGCCGCCTTGCGGGCCATCTGGCCTGCGCTGGGGCGTACATCATCTTCGGACTGAACATTGTGATGTGCAAGGATATTGCCAGGTGCTCCGACACCATCACGCCCACCATGCTCTTCACGCTTCGGGCGGCAGGGGCGACGGCGTTGTTCTGGCTGGTGTCGGCCTTCATGCCGCGCGAGCGGGTGGCACGTCGCGACTGGGGGCGCATCGTGGCGGCATCGCTACTCGGGCTGTTCGTGCCGCAGATGACCTTCCTCGTCGCCATCACCATGACGACGAGCATCGACGTCTCCATCCTCTCGTCGTTCAGCCCCATCATGACGATGTTCATCGCCGCCGTATTCCTCCACGAACCTATCACGCTGAAGAAGGCGGGCGGCGTGGCTATGAGCTTCGCGGGCGTGCTGCTGCTCATCTCGGGCACGTTCCATGACGCAGGTGCCGTCGAGCAGACGAAGCCCTTAGGCGTGGTGCTCATCCTGATGAACTGTCTGAGCTTCGCCCTCTACCTGGGGGCATTCCGTCCCCTCATCGCCCGCTACAGCGTGGTGACGTTCATGAAGTGGAGCTTTCTGGTATCGTTACTGGTGTCGCTGCCCTTCTCGGCAAAGGACTTTGCCTCGGCACGATGGAGCGACGTCCCCGCCAGCGTGGGCTGGGAGGTGGCCTACGTCATCTTCTTCGCCACGTTTGTGGCGTACTTCCTCATCCCCTACGGGCAGAAGCGCATCCGCCCCACGCTGGTCAGCATGTACTCGTACGTCCAGCCCATACTGGCAGCCGTAGTGAGCATCTGCATCGGCCAGGACACCCCGACGTGGCAAAAAGCCGCCGCCGCGCTGCTGGTGTTCAGCGGCGTGGCGGTGGTGAACCGCAGTCGGGCGGCAGGAATGAAACGATAACGTTAACTTTTGTTTAACGTTAAACCATTTTCCATTATTTCACGCCAATGCTCTTGATTTCCCACGTGGGGGCGGTTGAGGAAGTAGAGGTATAGCGGAAGGCGATGGTAATCTTGCTGCCAGCATAGCCCGAGAGGGCGATGTCGCCGGAATCGACGAACGTCCAGTCCTTGCCTGTGGGCCACGTGGGGACGGCCAGCGTCACCCAGCTGGCCTTCGCCACGTCATCCCCGAAGTTCGTGCTGACGAGGACGGAGAGGAAGTCGGTACAGGCGGCGCCATTCAGGTAGTTGGCCGTATGGCTGAACGTGAGCGTAGCCGCGGAGGCGGACGTCAGGTCGATGACGGGGCTGACGAGCCAGCTCTCGGACGCGACGTTTGCATTATCCTTGTAGGCGCTGGCCTTCCAGCCGTAGCGGGTATCGACAGCCCAGACGTAACCCAGCGTGCCCAGCTCTACATCGTAAGCCTTGAAACCATTCTCGCCCTTCGTGAAGTCGGCGCTGAAGAGGGCGTCGCCAGGCGTCGGGTCGGGACCCACGCCACCGCCGTTGCCATCCCAGCTGTATTTGCTGGTGTTCTTGACACCCGGCTCGCCAAAGTATTTCTCCAACGTGCCACACAACGCCACCTGCTTGCCCAGATTCTCGGGGTGTTGCTGCAGGCTGAGGGCTTCGCGCACACTTCCATTCGGCAGCTGTACGGGGATGCAGAGCGAGGCATCGGCACAGTCGGCAGCATCGGCCAGAAGGATGTTGGTGTTGCTGGCGCTCTCCAAACCGAAGACGGCATCGCTGTAGGTCTTGCCGCCATCCTTGACGGTTCCGACGATGTAGCCCTTCACCCAAGCCGTGGAGCCGGGGTTACCTGCGCTACGGACGTAGGCCACGTTGTAAGGCGAGCTCTCGGAGCCGTCACCATCGCCGCCAGGCGTCGGGCCGGGGCCGGGGGTATCGCCCCCTTTTTCGACGATTTCGACGAGGTAGGCGCTCAGAACTTCAATCTTACCGTTATAGTCGCCACGCTGGCCGTGAATCCTGATCTTGTCGCCGTTGGCGAGGCCAGTCTTGGCAACAAGGTCCTGGAACGCCTTGCCGGCGCCGCCCTTCTCGGCCAGCAGACCATAGACATAGACCTTGCCCGTCTCATCGGTAAGGTCGAAGTTGCCGTACTGGTCGCCGCTCTTGATGCCGGAAGCCACACCCGTAAGCTCATACCAGACGGTGGTGCTGACAGGGGCGGCATTAAACTCGGCAATGGTGACGGGCGTCACGTCGCCGGGGGTCGGGCCGGGGCCGGGATCGGGTGTCATGCCCTCCTTCACGGTGAGGTTCTTCAGCTCCCACGTGGTGGAGTTGGTGGCGTCGCATTGGAAGTAGAAGGCGATATATACCTTCTCCTCGTTCCACAGCTCGGCGGGTAGGATGACGGGGTTGGCGGGATAGAAGGTCCAGTCGTTGGTGGACGACTCGACGGGCTGGAAGTTGAGGTCAATCCACGTGGCGGTGGTGACATCGCCGGCATAGTCCTTGCTGGCCAGCACCTTGTGCCAGCCCTTGACGTCGGTAGAGGACCTGACGTAGCGGAGCACGTGGTCGAAGCTGATGATGATGCCGTCGGTGTTCGAGCCGTCGGCACTCGTGCCCGTGACGGTGGTGTTGATGGCAGGGCTGACGAGCCACGTCCTCGTGGCGGTGGTAGACTTCGTGTTGTTGTCGTAGCCGCTGGCCTTGGCGTACGACGAGCCGAGGCTCCAGTCGATGCCCTCGATGGTCTTCACCTCGAAGTTGTTCAGGCTGGCGCTGGTGAAAGGGAGGCCGCTGGCGGTTTTTCCGCCGCCTCCGCCGCCGTTCGGGTCAGGAACGGGATAAGGGAGTTCGGGTACATCGGCGCAGGACGCGATGCCCAGCAGGGCAAGCGCCGCAAAAAGAAATCGGAAGGTCTTTTTCATATTGGATTGATTTTTGAGGGTTCTGGGTTAGGGGGAAAGGGAACCGGGTTTTTCCGGAATAACCGGATTATCCGGAAGATCTTAAAATGGAAAACCTAAGTTATTGGGCGGGGGTAATGTCATCGGCAACGCGGACGAGGAGTTGCTTTGTGGAGCCGTAGAGGGTGAGGAGGCCGGTGACGTTGACGCGGCCGGTGGGGATGATGCTCTGGGCGAAGTTGGCATAGCTGCTCATACGGCAGTCCACCTTCTGCGAGCCGACGGAGATGTAGCGGTCCTCGGTAGCGCCGTCGTTGGGGGCGTAGGGCTGTCCGCCGTCAGCAAAGGTGACGTCCTTCAGGATGACGTAGCGGGGATAGTCCGTGGCCTTGAGGCTTTTCAGCTTGGCCTCCGTCATCTCCTCGGGGGCGATGGCCGACGGCTCGGGGCTGCCGATGAGGCGGATGTGCTGCTCAAAGTCTTTCTGGCTGATGCGCCCCAGCTGGAGGCCATACTTGTCGGACATGAAGGCCTTGCCGACCTCGGGCATATTGGAGTAGGCGCCGAAGTCGAGCCCCTTGAGGCTGACGATAACCTTCTGCCCCATGGGGAGGAAGCTGTAGAGGCCGGTGGCGTTGACGCCGATGACGACGGCTCCCGTCTCGTCGGCGATGGCGATGGTCTTATAGACATTACCGCTCTCGTCGTTGCTGACGATGCGTCCGCTGATATAGAGGTCTTCCACGACGGTGGTATATTGGTAGTTATAGAGCGACGACGACTGGAAGAGCTGCGGATACTTCTCGGTCTTGAGGGCCTGGATGGACGTGATGGGGGCATCGGCGGGAATGGCGTTGTTGCCATAGGGGAAGCTGCCGTCCGTGAACGTCAGGTCGTCAAACTGATTCATGCTGCACGCCGACAGGAGCAGAGCTGTCGTCAAGAGAGATAGCATTGAAAACGTATGTCTTTTCATAGGAATGTGCATTTTATTGTTCATTCTTCATTTTTCATTCTTCATCGTTTAGAACTTAAAGCCCACGTTGAGGAAGGCGTTGAGGGCGTTGGCATAGTAGAGCTTGGGGTTCTTGGAGAAGACGTAGGTGCGGGCTTCGCCGGCCACGCCGTCTTCGTAGTAGAGGTCGTCGCGGCTCTGCTCATAACCGCCGGTACACATGTTGGTGTTGTTGAGCAGGTTGTTGACCGTGAGGTTGATGCTGACGCTACGGCCCTTCTTCAGACGGATGTTATGCCCGATGTTGGCATCGACCATGAAGCCGCCCTTACATTGCTGCTGGCGGACAGAGTAGGCTTTGTTGATGGTGCCGTCGGCGTTGTAGAGGATGCCGCCGTTCTCCAGCAGCGTGGCCTCATCGACGCCGTACGAGGGATTGCCGTTCTCGTCGATGCTGCCGTCTGAGACGTAGCACTTCTGGTTGGCCTGATAGATGTTGGTCAGGCGGTTATAAGGCGAGAAGCCGATGAAGACGCGATCGTAGTAGTTGACGTTGGCGCCGAGGTACCAGCCGTTGACGTTGTAATCGACGCCGAGGCTGAGGGCGGTGAGAGGCGTGCTGCCCACGCGGCAGCCTTCGGCGATGACACGCAGCTGCTCCTCCTGTCCCGTGACGGGATTCTTGGGCGAAGCGATGTAGGCGCTGGCATCCTCGTAGGTGAGCACAGCTGCGGGATTGTTCGTGTAAAGCGCCTCGCCCACGTTGCCGATGAAGGTGAAGTAGAGCGAGCTGGTCACGTGCATGACGGCTGCGGCCTCCACGCCGTAGTGGGTGCGCTCGATGCCGTTCATGGTGAGGTAGGTGAAGTGGCTCTGCGAGTCGTTGTAGAAGGCGGTCTGCTCAACGGCGTTGTCGAAGCGGATGTAGTAGCCCGCCACGCGGCCCTGGAACGGTCCGGCGGTAAGGGCGTAGGAGGCCTCGGCGCTGAAGATGCCCTCGAGCTTGAGGTCGTGGACGAAGTCGCTGCGGGTGCGGTTGGCGATGAAGGCGTTGTAGGCCAGCGGGGCATCCTTCTGGTAGCCGGCGTTGAGGCTGATGACGTTACGGGCGTTGGGACGCCATGCGAACATGGCCTTACCTCCGCCGCCGAGGAACTTGGCCACGCCGCTGGAGCCGTAGCTGCGGTCGGCGGCACGGCCGTTCTGCATGAAGCCGAAGCGCTCGAGCGTGGTGCCCGTGACCTGACCCGAAAGGACAAGGGCAAGCGGACCGTTGTTGAAGGAGTACTGTCCCCAAGCGCGAGCTTTGTTGACATATATATTATAATTGTACCCGAAGACGTCGCCCTCGGCAATCCGACGGTCGGGGTTGCGGAGGTCGTTCTGGGCCAGCTGGCTGCCGCGGCCATAGTCGCGGGCGGCGAACTTATCGACATCGATGTAGGTGTTGGCGCCAAGCAGGTCGCTCATGGTTTTATAGTGCATGCCCTGCGTGGCAGAGAGGGCGACGCCGCCCACAAGGCGGTTGAAGCGGTTGAGCGTACGGCTGTAGGTGGAGGTGAGGTTGAGTGCCATCTGGTCGTTGTGCCGTTCCTCGACATAATAGAGTGCCTCGCCGCCCACGGCGTTAGCCTGATGGTTGGCAAAGTAGAGCTGGTCCCAGTTGATCTGGCGTCCGGCAGGCGAGCCGGTGAACGTGTCGTAGAGCGACTGCCAGGCGGCGTAGTCGTCGGCTGTCACGACGTGGGTGGCATCCCATACGTTGTAGGCCGAGCTGGGGAGCTTCTTGTAGTAGTCGGGACGCGGGTCGGCGGCGTTGCCGTTCCAGCCGAGGGCGGTGGTGCCGTAGTTGCTGTACTTGAACGACGCGCTGGTGGAGAGACGGCTGTCGTCGTTGATGTTGAAGTCCCACGTGGCAACGGCCGTCGGCTCGAACGAGGTGACGACGCGGGCGTTACGCTTCACGCCGTTCTGATAGCCCCAGTAGGGGTTGTAGTAGTGCGAGCCGGCCAGCGCGAAGGCCTCCTCGGTAGCGGCGCTCTGCTGGGCGCGCTCGGTCGGAGCGCCCCACGTGGAGAGGCTGAGGCTGTGGCGGTCGCCCCACTTCTTCTGCGCGGCGAGGAAATAGCCGAAGGCATTATAGAACGTGCCCTCGATGACGCCTTCGTTGGCCCAACGGTAGGAGGCGCTCATGGTGAAGGCCCAGCCGTTCGGCATCAGGCCTGTGCTGTGGGTGAACATGGCACGGGCGATGTAGTTGCGGTTGGTGGCGCTGACGGATGCCTTCGAGCCGGTGGCATACTGCGAGGCACGCATGTTGATGTTGCTGGCACCGCCCACGGGGGTGAAGGCGAAGCGGTTGGTCTCGAACGAGCCGACGCCCTCCTGGTTGCGGGTGGCGTCGTTCAAGCCGCCTATCATGCCGTAGGAGAAGCGTCCCGTCTCGGCATCGTTCATCAGCACGCCGTTGACAAGCACGTCGTTGTACTTCGAGTCGAGCGCACGTACCTTGAAGCGCATGGGGCTAAAGAGGTAGCCCACCTCGCGCAGGAAGATGTCGTTGGATGAGGAGGTCAGCGCCGAAACGCTCTGGATGGCATCGTCGTCCTCGCCCAACTGCGACTCGGTGAACGTAAAGGCCGATTCGTCGTTCTCGGCTGCGGCCTGTCCACTGGCTGTCTGGTTGTTTTGCTGGCCTGTCGGCTCGTCTGTGACTACCACTTGCGCACCGGCCGTCAACACGCCACCGGCAAGCAAGAAGACCAAAAGAATGATGTTTTTCATTTGTACTTCGAATTGTTTTTCGTGCGAAGATACGAATAAATCTTGCTTTTCCTCACATTTTGCCCATTTTTTCAAAGAAAATGGGGATAAATTCATTTTTTGAGCTTATATTTGCCCCACGAAACAAAAAGAAAGGCCCCTATGAAAAACAGAAAGCTCCTTCTCACCCTCCTGATTCCTGCGCTCCTCTGCGCCTGCGGAACGACCAACAAAACGACAACGGCCAACGGCTCTGCTGCCGAGAAGCGCTATAACCTCTACGGCATCGGCTTCTATAACCTCGAGAATCTCTTCGACACCATCCACTCGCTGGCTCCCGACGGCACGGACAAGAACGACTATGAGTTCCTGCCCGACGGCACCATGAAGTGGGGCACCATGAAGTACGAAGCCAAGCTGAAGAACATGGCGCAGGTGCTGAGCCAGATGGCCACCGACCGCATCCCGGGCGGCGCCACACTCATCGGCGTCAGCGAGATAGAGAACCGTGCCGTGCTCGAGGACCTGCTGAAGCAGCCCGTCCTGCGCGACCGCGGATGGGAGATTGCCCACGTCGAGAGCCCTGACCAGCGCGGCGTCGACTGTGCCTTCTTCTACAACCCCAAACAGTTCAAGCTGGAGAGCGTCACCTATCCTCTTTATTATAATGCCGACGGCAGCCTCTACTACACGCGCGGCTTCCTCACCATCGGCGGCACGCTGGCCGGAGAGAAGGTCCACGCCATCGTCTGCCACTGGCCGAGCCGCTTCAGCGAATCGCCCGCCCGCGAACGTGCCGGCGAACTGGTCCGCGCCATCAAAGACTCCATCATCGCCCAGTATCCCGGCTCGTCCATCATCATCATGGGCGACCTCAACGACGACCCCGACGACAAGAGCCTCACCGTCGGTCTTGGCGCCAAGAAGAACAAGGAACAATGCACCTCCGACGCCGACCTCTACAACCCCTGGTGGAAGACGCTGCGCGACGATGGCGTCGGCACGCTGAAGTACGACGGCAAGTGGAACCTCTTCGACCAGATTATCGTCTCGGGACACCTCGTCGATGGCGACCGCAGCCACCTGCAGTATTTCAAGAACGAGATTTTCGTCCGCGACTACCTCATCCAACAGGAAGGACGTTACAAAGGCAACCCCCTCCGCACCCACGCCTCAGGCACGTGGCTCAACGGCTACTCTGACCACCTCCCCACCACTATCTATCTGGTCAAAGAGGCACAATAAGAGAATCTGCCTTTGAGGCTATTCTAACAAATAAAGAGGATTACCAGCGGCATCGGTACGTCGGCCTGTGCCGAGCACATCGCGCAGACCGGCAAGGCCTTGATAGGTCAGGAGACGGCCACATGCCGTCAGACGACGGAAAAGGTTTTCGGGATGAGCGGCGAGGTTGACATCATCGCGAATGCAGCCCTTGGGCAGCTGAACGACAAGCACTTTCTTCAAATCGCTTTCTCCTATGGAGTCGGCAAGGACAACGTTGCCGTTGGTGGTGATGTCATGTACGGAGAGGGTGTCGGCAAACGCCACCTTTCCCTTTCCGGTGCAGACGCCCACGACGTAGCCGCTCACATATTTTATTTCCGAATAGACCTCTGTTCCCTGCCCGGCAATGCCCTCGGCGACAGACAACGGGTCGGAAAGACTCTCGCCGTGAACAGACGTGCTGTCCTCAGGCTGCGGGTTTTCATCGTTTTCAGGATGGTCGGCCGCGATAATCAGCACATCACGGATGCCCGGCACACCGAAGTAGGTATCAATCGTTCCTAATAACCGGCGCTTTTCATGAAGAAACGTGGGATTTTGCGCCAGACTTAACGAATATTGGTTGAATTCCGTTTTCAGCTCCACCGGCATACAACGCCGCCAGTCTGTAGTGATGGTATCGGCCAGGAGGACGTTCGTCTCCACGCTAAACGGCGGTTCGAACTGGCAGCCGCTCTTCATGCTACTCTTCACCGTACCAACCACATAGCCCTTCACCCAAACGGCCGTATCCGTCTTGCCGATGGCTTGCGCTTCGGCTACCGTATATTCATCGCGTGCCGAGCCTTTATGGATAATCTCGACGGTATCGACAGGGACAGGGACAGTAAACGTGTCTTTGGGCGTCGTTTCTCCTTCGGGCTTTCCTCCTCCACCCTCGTCATCGGGAACCAGCGGGGAGAGGCAGCCGACACACAAGAGTGAGCCAAGGTAAAGAGCGACGGCGGAAAGATGGCGGAGTTTCATGGAGGTTTTGCTGAATTTGTTTTGCAAAATAACGGTTTCTGACGCGAAAAAACAAGCGTTTTTCACAATCTTTGCACTTCCTCTGCAAAAAAGTCCTCCGAAACGGACGATTTCTCCTATTTATTCCGTACTTTCGCGGACGGAAAAAAGCATGTATCACTAATAAATCAAACAAAACATGGTTAGTTACAAAGAATTGGGCCTTGTAAACACCCGCGAGATGTTTGCCAAGGCAGTCAAGGGCGGCTATGCCATCCCCGCTTTCAACTTCAACAACATGGAACAGCTTCAGGCCATCATCATGGCTGCTGCCGAGACCAAATCTCCCGTCATCCTCCAGGTGTCGAAGGGTGCCCGCAACTATGCCAACCAGACGCTCCTGCGCTACATGGCTGAAGGTGCTGTGGCTTACGCTAAGGAACTGGGCTGGGAGAAGCCTGAAATCGTGCTCCACCTCGACCACGGCGACAGCTTCGAGCTTTGCAAGAGCTGCGTCGACATGGGTTTCTCGAGCGTGATGATTGACGCTTCGTCGCTGCCCTACGAGGAGAACATCGCCCTCACGAAGAAGGTGGTTGACTATGCTCACCAGTACGACGTGACCGTCGAGGCTGAGCTGGGTGTGCTTGCCGGTGTTGAGGATGAGGTCTGCGCTGAGGAAAGCCACTACACCAAGCCTGAGGAGGTCATCGACTTCGCTACCCGTTCGGGTTGCGACAGCCTCGCCATCTCCATCGGCACCAGCCACGGCGCTTACAAGTTCACGCCCGAACAATGCACCGTTGACCCCGCCACAGGCCGTCTCGTTCCTCCTCCCCTCGCCTTCGACGTGCTCCACGAGGTTGAGAAGAAGCTCCCCGGCTTCCCCATCGTGCTCCACGGTTCGTCAAGCGTCCCCCAGGACGAGGTTGACACCATCAACAAGTATGGCGGTGCCCTCAAGGCTGCTGTCGGCATCCCCGAGGAACAGCTTCGCGAAGCTGCCAAGAGCGCTGTCTGCAAGATCAACATCGACTCCGACAGCCGTCTGGCCATGACCGCCGCTATCCGCAAGGTGTTTGCTGAGAAGCCCGCTGAGTTTGACCCCCGCAAGTATCTCGGCCCCGCCCGCGACAACATGAAGAAGCTCTACATCCACAAGATTGTGAATGTGCTCGGCTCCGACGGCAAGGCTTGCTAGGAACAGAGAATCGAGAAGAAGGGGATATGGCTCGCTGCCATATCCCCTTCTTCTATTAATTGATAATTGATAATTGGTAATTGATAATTATCCATTGTACATTGTCCATTGCGCCTAAGGCGCCAAACCCCTAACCCTTTTTTTAACTCTTAATTCTTAACTCTTAACTAAATAATAGCACGATAGACAAACGCGTGGTTCTGGAATACCTCCTCCACCAGACCGAAGCGGATGAACGTAGCCAACAGACGAACGGCACGGAAACGGGGGACACGGGCTCGCCGGCAGAACTGGTTTAGGGTTAGGGGGGATGGGTTAGGGGTTAGAGGTGAGGGGTTAGGGGTTAGAGGCGAGGGACTAGAGTTGTTTGCTACACCAGCCTTGGCCCTAACCTCTAACCCCTCACCACTAACCAATTTATCGTTAGAGGGTTGGCGGAAGAGATGGAGAAGCGACAGCTCTTCGTCGGTTAGCGGCAGAAGGGCTCCGTTGGAAGCCGTCTCGCTGCGCCAAAGAGCCATACGGACGGGTGAAGCCATGATGTTTTCGTCGGCTATGCGGATGAAAGCCCGCAGACTGCCGTCTTCCAGCCGCGCACAAACGGGACGTTGCATGGCGGGATCAACCTCGGCGATGACAACGGTACGCGTCTCGTGTGCCGACGAGGGAACGCCCACCCGATAGGCTGTCATGCGGCAATGGACCGGCGGATTGCACCACACTTCGCCTGCGGCTTCCACCATATACATCTCCTCGTCGCTACGGACGCCCGCTATGGCGCCGTTGTCCTTGACGCCAATCAGCAGCCGTCCGCCGTCGGTATTGGCAAAGGCAGAGAGGCTGCGGGCAATCTTGCAAGCGCTCGTAATCTCGAACTTAAAGTCCTGCTGCTGATGCTCGCCTTCGGCTATAAGACGCTGGAGGTTCATTTAGAACAGGAACCTCACCACGTCGTTGGCATTGGCATAGACCATCAGCACCATCAGCAGGATGAAGCCCACCCATTCGGCTTTCTCCAGCACTTTGTCGGACACTTTCTTGCCCGTAACGACTTCCCAGAGCAGGAAGAGCACGTGTCCGCCGTCGAGGCCGGGGATAGGGATGATGTTCATGAATGCAAGGATAATGCTGAGGAGGGCCGTCATCATCCAGAAGGCATGCCAGTTCCACATGGCGGGGAAGATGCTGCCGATGGTTCCGAAGCCGCCGAGGCTCTTGGCGCCCTCGCGGGTGAAGACGTACTTGAAGTCGCTGACATATCCGCGCAACGTGTTCCAGCCATAGCGGATGCCGGCAGGGATGGAAGCCCAGAAGCTGTAGTGGTCGGTCTGCCACTCATAGGGCAGCTCGGACGACTGGATGACACCCACCTGAAAACTGGTGTTGGCCGAGACGACAACGGTATCCAGGACGCCGTCGCGCAGATAAGCCACTCGCAGGTCGTGGTTGATGATTTCACCATCTTTCTCGCGTTGGACGAGGGTCTGCAGAGCGCCCACGAAGCGGTTCCACGTGTCGGTCTGCGTGTCACCCACGCTGACGATACGGTCGCCCTTGCGCAGTCCGGCGCGTGCCGCGCCCATGTCGGGCATGACGCTGTCAATCAGCATCGGCACGTAGAACGAGACGAACGACATCCCGTCGCGGTTCATATTGAGGAGCGTCAGGTCGGCAGGGATGGGGATGCGGACTTCCTGTCCGTCTCGCAGCACCGTCACCTCGTCCGCGTCAGCTATGGCCCGCAGCATGTCGGCGTCGAAACGGGTGAGATTGGTCTTGTCCGTACGCAGCAGCACGTCGTGGTCCTTGAAGCCTATCTCCTGCGCATAGTTGTTGAACTCCATGCCGTAGCGGCTGCCTCTGAGGGGACGGAACTCATCGCCCCACGTGAACAGCACCATGGAATAGACGAAAAAGGCAAGGATGAGGTTGTTGATGACGCCACCGGTCATGATGAGCAGCCGCTGCCAGGGCTTCTTGGTACGGAACTCGTAGGGCTGCGGCGTGCTGGCCATGTCGCTGGCGCTCTGCGTCTCATCCACCATACCGGTGATGCGGCAGTAGCCGCCGAAGGGCACCCAGCCGATGCCAAACTCCGTGTTGTCAGGGTCGCGACGCCAGTCGCCCTTGGGCAGGGCGGCACGCTCGTCGTCGGTCATCGGACGATAAAGGGGGTTCCCCTTGTCGTCCTTGCGGACATTACCGGCTTCGTCGGTCAGCTCCACAATAGGATCTTCAACGTTGGGCGCGAAGAAGCGGACGCGAAGCTTCCCGTCAACACGCTTGGCGCGAAACAGCGAGAACTTAGGGTTGAAGAACATGTAGAACTTATCAACACGCGTCTTGAAGAACTTCGACCACAGGAAGTGGCCAAACTCATGAAAGACAACCAACAGGGATAAGGAGAGGATGAGCTGAGCCGTTTTTATTAGTGCTACCATATAGTTTATTTACGATTTGACGATTTACTATTGACGATTTATTGACGATTGGACGATTTACTATTGACGATTTGCCGAGCCAGGTCACGGGCTATGCGGTCGGTTTCGACATAATCCTCGTAAGTGGGGTGCTCGATGAAGGGGACACGCCCCATAACTTCTGCGTTGATGTCGCTCATCTGCAGGAAGCCGACACGGTCGTGCAGGAAGGCATCTACGCAGACTTCGTTGGCGGCATTCAGGATGCACGGCATGTTGCCCCCTCGGCGGATGGCATCGAAGGCCAGCGCCAGATTGGGGAAGCGCACAGGGTCGGGGGCTTCGAACGTCAGGCTGCCCAACTGAGCGAAGTCCACGCGGGGGAAGTCGGACGTGAGGCGGCGGGGATAGGAGAAGGCATACTGGATGGGCAGCCTCATGTCGGGGCAGCCGAGCTGGGCTTTGATGGAGCCATCGACATACTGCACCATCGAGTGGACGACACTCTGCGGATGGACGATGACCTGGATATCCTCGGGCCTGATGCCGAAAAGCCATCGGGCTTCCATCACCTCAAAGCCCTTGTTCATCATCGAAGCAGAATCGATGGTCACCTTTGCCCCCATGTCCCAGTTGGGATGCCGGAGTGCCTGCGCCGACGTGGCATGTGCGAGCTGCTCTTTCGTCCACGTGCGGAAGGGGCCGCCCGAGGCAGTAAGGATGATTTTCTCGACCGCATCGTCCGGCTCGCCCACCAGGCATTGGAAGATGGCCGAATGCTCGCTATCGACGGGCAGGACGGGTACGCGGTATTCGTTGGCCAGAGCCGTTATCAGCTCTCCTGCCACCACCAGTGTCTCCTTGTTGGCCAGGGCGATGGTTTTGCCGGCACGGATAGCCGCCATCGTCGGCCGCAGACCGGCGTAGCCAACCAGCGACGCCAGCACCACGTCAACGGGCGACATGCTGACCACCTCGCAGAGTGCGTCGGCGCCTGTGAACACCTTGATGGGGAGCTCGGCCAACGCTTCCTTTACCTTATTATAATGGGCCTCGTTGGCGATGACCACCGCCTCGGGCTGGAACGTCCGCGCCTGCTGGATGAGCAGGTCGGCATTGTTGTTAGCCGTCAGGGCATAGACTTCGTACTCGTCGGCATGGGCAGCTATCACCTGAAGCGCCTGGGTGCCGATGGAGCCCGTGGAGCCGAGTATGGCGATACGTTTCTTTTCGTTATTCATGATGTCAGAATGCTATGTAAAGTGAGGGGTCGAGGGCGACGCCCTTATGCCAAAGTTCGATGTGGACGGCATTTCCGGTCTGTTCGTCCGTGACGCTGGCGGCCGAGGCGATGGCTTCGCCCGACCGCACCCTGTCGCCGGTCTTACAGACGAGCGTGCCGCAATGGGAATAGACGGAGACGAGGTCGCCGTTATGCTGGAGGACCACCATGTAGCCGTTGTTTGCCGTGTAGCCGCTCTGGAGCACGGTGCCGTCGAGCACAGCCAGGATGCTGGCGCGCGAAGTGGGCAGCACCTCGATGCCATAGTGCTGGTGATGAGGGTCGAAGGTCTGCTGCACCACACCTCTCACAGGTACCACCAGATTGAGTCCGGCTACGCCTGCTGCCCGCGAGGCCAGCGACGTGAGGTTGTACTTCTCGTTCGCCTCGTACTGGCGTGCAAACTCTTTCTCGCGTTCGGTCTGCTCCATGAGGTCGGCCGCGCGCAGGGCGGTAAGGGTGTCGATGCTGACAACCGTGTCCACCTTCACACGCCCGCTGAGGATGTCCTGCAGGTTGGTGACGTAGAGGTTCTGCCGCGCTACGGCCTCCTCAAGCGAATCGACACGGAGGGCGAAGTTGATGACCTGCTCGCGCGACTGCGGAGTGAGGTAGCCGGGCTGAAGGGTGCGCAGCGGCGTGAAACACAGCAGCACCACCACGATGGCGGCGATGCCCAGCCCACAGAGGATGTTCAGCCAGACGTACCGATGTTTGTTTTTTGATTCTTTCTCTTCCATCTTTCGGTTCTCATTCGTCAATCCACCAGTCCCTCAGGCAGATTGAACAGCAAATGCTGATTGTCGTAATCTATCTCTTCGATGAACACTTCCTGGGCGGGTATGAAGAGCTCAGAGCCGTCGGGGCGCTCCACGACGAACAGCACGTTCAGGGTGCTGTCGTCCACGTAGGCTATGCTGCCCAGCGGTCCCTTGACCGTGTCTTCAGCCGAGAAGCCGATGAAATCGGCCCACGTGAAGTCGGCCTGCCCGCCGTCGCAGTCGCGTTTCAGCACATACGCCTCCTTGTTGGTGAACATACGTGCCTGTTCCACCGTGTCAATCTTCTCGAATTTCACCAGGACGACGTTGTCGGTTTTGTAGCGGTACTCCTCGATGAAGAAGGGGACGAAGATGCCGTCCATGGCACAAACCACACATTCGCCTGCCGAATCCTCGAACACGTCGCCGGAAAGGAGCAGCGACATCTCGCCCCGCACACCATGTGGGCGGGTGAATTTGCCTACGGGAATTAGTTCGTCGCGCTGGATCATCTTTGATATTTACGATTTGACGATTTACGATTTATTGACGATTGACGATTTACGATTTATTGACGATTTCTATGCCGGCCCTTTAAACTCTTACATCATACCTCTTACATCTTACATCTTACTTCTTACCTCTTACTTCTTACATCTTACTTCTTACATCTTACTTCTTACCTCATGAGTGGAAATTTTCACTTGGCACGCGCAGGATGTGGGCCCCGAGGGCGTTCAGGCGGTTGTCGATGTCCTGATAGCCGCGGTCTATCTGGTCGATGTCGCCGATGGTGCTGGTGCCGTCGGCACTCATGGCAGCAATCAGTAGGGCGATACCGGCGCGGATGTCGGGGCTCGTCATCTTACGGGCGCGGAGGCGGAAGGCGTGGTCGTGGCCGTTGACGACAGCACGATGGGGGTCGCAGAGGATGATCTGCGCGCCCATGTCGATGAGCTTATCGACGAAG
>JAILEU010000015.1 GCA_024697785.1 Bacteroidaceae bacterium
TACTTGGTCTGATCCGGAGTCAGAACGGAGACCGGGGGCAGGACTCCGAACGCGTCCGCGGAGAGGAAGATAACGTTCTTCGCATCCGGACCGGCGGATACGGGATGGACGTTCTTGACGATCTTCTCGATGTGCTCGATCGGGTAGGACACGCGGGTGTTCTCAGTCACGGACTTGTCCGCAAAATCGATCTTGCCGTTCTCGTCCACGGTCACGTTTTCCAGCAGGGCGTTGCGGCGGATGGCGTTATAGATATCCGGCTCGGATTCCTTGTCCAGGTTGATGACCTTCGCATAGCAGCCGCCTTCGAAATTGAAGACGCCGTTGTCGTCCCAGCCGTGCTCGTCGTCGCCGATCAGCAGGCGCTTGGGATCGGTGGACAGGGTAGTTTTGCCGGTGCCGGAAAGGCCGAAGAAAATAGCGGTATTCTCGCCGTTCATGTCGGTGTTGGCGGAGCAGTGCATGGCTGCGATGCCCTTGAGGGGGAGGAAGTAGTTCACCATGGAGAACACGCCCTTCTTCATCTCGCCGCCGTACCAGGTGTTGAGGATGACCTGTTCCTTGCTGGTGACGTTGAAGGCCACGCAGGTGTCGCTGCGGAGGCCGAGCTCCTTGAAGTTGTCCACCTTGGCCTTGCTGGCTGCATAGACCACGAAGTCGGGCTCCTGGTCGAACTCAGCCTGGTTCTGGGGACGGATGAACATGTTGGTGACGAAGTGAGCCTGCCAGGCGACCTCCATGATGAAGCGCACCTTCATGCGGGTGTCGTGGTTGGTGCCGCAGAAGCCGTCGACGACGTAGAGCTTCTTGCCGCTCAGCTGGGTGAGGGCGAGCTTCTTGACCTCGGCCCACACGGTTTCGCTCATCTCGTGGTTGTCGTTGGGGTATTCGGGGGTGTTCCACCACACGGTGTTCTTCGAGTTCTCGTCCATGACGATGTACTTGTCCTTGGGGCTGCGGCCGGTGTAGATGCCGGTCATCACGTTCAGTGCACCCAGCTCAGTCTCCTGAGCCTTCTCGTAGCCCGTCAGCTCGGGCTTCGTCTCTTCGTTGAACAGCACTTCGTAGGTGGGGTTGTAAACAACTTCCTTCACGCCAGTGATGCCATACTTTTTGAGTTCTTCTGCTCTCATTGTTTTTTAATGTATTTGTTAAAGGGTTATTGATTGTAGTTTGAAAAATTCCTTTCTTTTCCGCTTACAAAGGTACAACGAATTCTCGGAAAAGAAAAGCGCCAGAGGAGTTTTTTATTTGCAAAATCTGATTTTTCAATTTTGTTAAACTTTTTTCCTTTTTCCGTTGGTAAAGTGACAAACATGGTTTGCAAAACAGCCGTTGCCACAGATTTGTCGTTTCCTGAAAAAGGATGCCCGTTCGGGTGGATTTTCAATCCGGCTGAACGAGTGAACGAGGTTGTCTCCGAACGAGAAGGAAACGCCAGAAAACCAGTTTTGTGACAATTGTGACAAATGACAGCGCATTTTGCGCACGCTTCGGGCGGCTCGGCGGGCAGATGGGGAAAAAACGTCGAGGGCTTTTGCGGGCAGATCCGTCGGCAAAACACAAAGCTTTTGCATAAAAATGAAAAGGAAACGGGGTTTTCGGGGGGTAGGAATAGGGTATATGTATATGATAATATATATATGATGATAAGTTAATTTATTCATTTTCTTATATTTATCCTTTTCTACCCCCACTTCGAGGCCTCCGAAGTGTGCAGAAAATGACTGTCTAATTGTCACAATTGTCACAAACTCCCGACGAGAGGTCATCGAGGCTGCGATTTCGCCCCCGTTTTTCGCGTTTCTGAGTGAAAAAAGCCCGATTTCGTCTGCCGTTTGCTGCGAATTCAGCGTAGTGGGCTGTGAAATTATCCCCTTATTTGCGGCGGATAACGCACTGGGCTACCGAAACAGCCCAGTGGGCTACGGAATACGGAAATCAAACGAAGACTGCGCTGAGAAAAGCGTGCCCCCTTTCCTCGTCCACCTGTTCGGGCGGAAACCAGCACTATTTTTCTTAACTCTTAATTCAATATGATTATCCACAATCACCCGATGGCGCCCCGAAGGGGCAACAAGCATACAGCCCAGGGCAACGCCCTGGGTTCTGGTGGTCGCTACATTCTGCCGCCCTGAAAGGGCAAAAGCATTCAGAGGGAGACATACAAGCAGCCGCCATTTTTTTTAAAGCTTTTGCCCCTTCAGGGCGAAAGTTACTTTTGCCATTTGTACCCAGGGCGTTGCCCTGGGCTGAGTGCTCATTGCCCCTTCGGGGCGCACTATTTAAGTCAGGAGTATTTTTGCGGATAAACATGAAAAATAGGCCTTGTTTGCCAGCACAATTTTTCTTAACTCTTAATTCTTAACTAATAAAGAGGGGAAAAATGAAAAGGGGGGATGTGAGCACGCTCACATCCCTCCCTTTCGATTGGTTCTGCTGTCCTGGCTTAGAACAGATAGGCAACGCCCATGTGGAGGTAGCTGCGGTTGTAGGAGGCATTATCGCTAGCATTACGATCGAGAATGCCGTAGTTGTAACCAATGTTGACGCGGAACATCTCTGCATAGTCGAAGGCCACGCCACCGCCAATCAGCACGTCAAAGGGCTTGTAGTTGTCGTCGTCGTAATTGTTGACCGTGTTGTCGGTGTTGATGCCAGTGATGCTCTCATTGGCATGGATTTTCGTTGAAGAAAGAACACCGTAGCTGAAAGTCGGGCCGGCATAGATGCTGAGAGCGAAGTCAGGGGCGAGCTTGAAGCTATAGTTCAGGTTCACAGGAACACCAATGTAGTGCTCTGTAAAAGCTGTCTTGGTGGTGAGAGTGGCCAGTGTGCTCTCCGTGTTTTTGAACTGATAGGAATAGTAAACACCCGGGGCAATGCCGAAGTTCTCCGACAGATGGATGTTGTAGTCAAAACCGGCATAGAAACCCGTCAGGGTCTCGCCGTCATTGGCGCCCTGATAGTTGGGGTTCATGTAACCAACGCCAAAGCTGGCCTGTGCCATAGCGGTACCGCCAAGCAGCATAACAGCTGCAACAAGTGCTAAAACTTTTTTCATTGTACTTTTAATTTTTAATGAAGTTAATAAAACATTTTCAACTCTTTCGTTGTTTTTAATTCTTCAAAAAGCGTGCAAATGTAACGCTTTTTATGAAGTATGGCTAACGAATGGCTCTTTTTTTAGTCCTTTTTAACGTATCGGTGGCTTTTTCATGGCCTCGGGGATGCGCCAGGGGGGAGGGAAAAGGAAGGCCGGTGGCCCCGAGGGGGAACCACCGGCCTTGCCGTTAGCGGAGGATGACGACCTTGCGTCCGGCCTTGATGTAGAGCCCGGGTGCGAGGTGCTCGGTGTCGTGGATGCGCTGTCCCTGCAGGTTGAAGACGGCGTTGGCGGCTGGCGTGCCGGCCTCAACGGCGTCGATGCCCAGGCCTTCGGGGATGTGCTCGACGATGCTCTCGGCCCAGAAGGCGCCCAGATGTTCAGCACCCGTCGCGTTGGGATGGAGGTAGAAGACGCCGTCGTAGCCATTCTCGGCAATGAAGTACTCGGGATGGTCCTCGAAGAATCCGAAGGCCTCCTTGCTGCCTGCCCAGACCTGCAAGCCCTGTCCCTGCAGCTCGGCCACCACCTTGTCGATGATGGGATGGTAGCTCTTCAGGCGGTTCAGGCCTGCCTCCATGTAGGTGGCGCCGTTGTGGGTGTTGGGGCTGTACCAGATGGGGTAGTTGACGATGAAGAGGGCGTCGGGATAGGTGCTGTGGAGCTTGCCTATGATGGTCTTGAGGTTCTCGCCATAGTCCTCGGGGCTGACGGGCGAGCCGTTGGGACCGTTCTCGGCGCTGTCGTTGGTGCCGAGCATCATGCTGAAGAAGAGGAAGCCGCCGTTCTCGGTGAGGTCGTTGGCCGAACGGCTGGAGTTGCGGAACAGGGCCGTCTTGGGCAGCCAGTCGAGGGTGGTGGCGCCGCTGACGCCGCAGTTCTGGAAGAAGACGGGACGCTCGCTCTTCGCGGCAACCTTCTCGGCGCACTTGACGGGAGGAGCCTCTGTGCCTCGGTCGGCGAGGCCGGCACCATAGGTGATGCTGTTGCCGATGAAGAGGATGTTCACGGGCTCCTTACCGGGCTCGAGGTTGCCGTTGATGAGGGTCCAGCGCACCAGCTTGATGGCTTCGCGCAGGCGGGCGATGTTGTCGCTTGTGGGCTCGGCCTTCGCCTTATCGGCAGCGGCCATCATGGCATCGACGGCATCGCCAAGGCCCTTCACGGTGGTGTAGGGAGCCTCGTCAACAGGCTTGTCGCCCCACATCTGGAAGCGGGCCAGGCTGACGTAGGGCACGCCGTGGCCGCCCAGACGCATGTTGACGGTCTCCAGGATCATGAAGCGGAAGTCGGTGTACTTGGCACCCAGCTCGATGACGGGCGACGTGTACTGGGCGGGATGGACGCCGTGCTGCTCGGCGGGGATGAGGTCGGGCATCTCTATGATGTCGGTCCACGAGTCGTCCTTGTCGGGCGTGTTGGTGGCCTGGATGATGATGTGGTCGGGCGTGTCGTACGTGGCGGGCCAGTTGGAGCCTATCATGGTGAAGATGAAGTGCTCGATGGCCTCGTCGAGGTGCACCTGGATGTAGTTGGTGGTGCCGGCCGGCAGCGGGTCGCTCCACGAGGTGTGGAAGATGATGGAGCTGTAGTCCTGCGAGGGGTCGATGAGGCGTCCGACGTAGAACTGGTCGCTCTCCTCGGAGTTGGCGTAGAGCTGGTCGTCGCGGGTGATGAGCGGCGTGGTGCCTACGCCCTTGGCCTTGTTGTAGTAGAGGGCTACGGAGTCGAGCATCGGGTTGATGATGGCGTCGGTCTCGGCCTTGCGGAGCGAGTCGATGACGGCCTGGTCGGTGAGCTCGCGAGCCTCGTAGAACTGCAGGCGGGCAAGGCTGACGAAGATGTTGCCGTTGCCGTTGTTGCGGTTGTTCGTCGTGGCCTTCACCACCATGCGGAGGTCGGTGTAGCTGTCGTCGAGGCTGATGCGGGGCGACTGGTAGTGAGCGGGATAGGCATCATGGAGCTCGTCGGGGATGAGGTCAGGCAGCTCGATGAGCTTCTTCCACGAGCTCTCGTCGCCGGGCGTGTTGGTGCCGAGGAAGACGACGTGGTCGGGCGTGTCGTACGTGCCGCTCCAGCCCGAGCCGACCATCTTGAAGACGAAGGCGTCGTGCGGCTCGTTGAAGTGGAACTGCAGGTAGTTGTCGGTGCCGGCGGGCAGCGGGTTGTCCCACGAGGTGTGGAAGATGATGCCGCTGTAGTTGTCCGTCGGGTCGATGAGACGGCCGACGCGGAACACGGAGCTCTGCTCGGAGTTGGCATAGAGCTGCTCCTCGGACGTGAGCAGGCCGTCGGAGGGATTGTAGTACCAGTAGTTGCCCGTGACGAGGTCCTTGGTGTAGTTGAACTTGATGAGCGGCTTGCCCTCGACGAGCTCGCGCACCAGGGCGATGGCTTCCGTCAGACGGTTGATGTCGGCCTGGGTCACCACGTCCTCGTTGTCAATCTTCAGCTGGGCGTCCTCGATGAGCGTGGCGAGGTTGTCGCAGGCGTCCTCAAGGCCTTCAACCATGTAGCACAGCGAGTTGTCGTAGTCAACCTCCGAGTCGTACATCTGGAAGCGGGCGAGGCTGAAGTAGATGTTGCCGTTGCCGTTGTTGCGGTTGTTGACGGTGCCCTTCACCACAAAGCGCACGTCGGTGTACGAGTCGCCGAAGTCGATGCGCGGCGAGGTGTAGAAGGCAGGATGCTTGTTGTGGTCCTCGGAAGGTATCATGTCGGGCAGCGTGGCTACCGAGATCCACGACTCTTCGTCGCTCGGGTCGTCGGTAACGAGAATCTCCATCTGGTCGGGCGTGTCGTAGGTGCTGGGCCAGTTGGAGCCTATCATCGAGAAGACGATGTTGTCGCGGGCTTCGTTGAGGTGCACCTGCAGGTAGTTGTACACGCCTGCCGGCAGCGGGTTGCTCCACGACGAGTGGAAGATGATGGTGTTGTAGTCGTCGCTCGGGTCGATGAGGCGTCCCTCGTAGAACTGCTCGCTCTCGACGGAGTTGGCGTAGAGCTGCAAGGGGTCGGTGATGAGGGGATTCTCGGTGTCGATGATGTAGGAGAAGGCCGAGTTGTACACCCCTCGTCCCGTCGTGACCAGCTCGGCAAGGACGTTGTTGAGCGCGTTGTTGTCCTGACGGTCGAGGAGGTCCTTGATGTAGTCCTCGTCGTCGATGCGGCGCAGGTACCAGAGGCAGAAGTCGAGCTCGGCGTTCTGCCATTGCGAGACGAAGCCGCTCTCGCCGGCGCCCATGCTGTGTCCAGAGGCGTGGTAGGCCTTTTGGTTGTTGAAGTTTGAGATATGCCATTTGCCGGCGCCCTTGCTGGTGAGCACCTGGCCTACGCTGGGCGTGGCGCTGGCCGACACGGTCGTGGCTGAGCCGCTCTGGCAGAAGATGTACTCGCCTGAGGTGAAGTTGCGGATGGCGAAGCTGCCATCGCTGTTCTTCTCAATGCGGAAGATGAAGCTCTCGTCGCTCGCGTCGAACGACTTCCAGCTCAGCGTGTGCGAATCGATGAACATAGCCTTTTCGTAGCCCTGGACGTCGTCGAAGCGCTCGTCGCTGTTCACGATGTAGTAGAATCCGTCCGTGACGGGGTTCACACCCTCCATCACAGCCTCGAAGGCAGCCAGCAGGGCCTCCTTGGCGGCACGGCAACGCTCAGCATCGGCTGCCGCCACGGCCTTCTGCGCTTCGGCAAGGGCTTTCTCGTAGGCCTCAACGAGCGACTTCTCGTGGAAGCCCGGGTCGGAGGCTACGGGGAACTCATAGCCGGCCAGCTTGTCAAGCTCCATCTGCAGCAGCTGCACGGGGTCGTCAATCTTCACGGGCGGGTACATCTGGAAGCGGGCGAGGCTGAAGTAGATGTTGCCGTTGCCGTTGCTGCGGTTGTTCACCGTGGCCTTCACCACAAAGCGCACGTCGGTGTACTTGCCGCCGAGCGAGATGTAGGGCGAGGTGTAGAACGCCGGATGCACGCTGTGCATGTCCTCGGGAATCATGTCGGGCAGATGAGCCACAGAAACCCACGAAGCGTCGTCCTCAGGGTCGTTCGAGACGAAGATCTCCATCTCGTCGGGCGTGTCGTAGGTGGCCACCCAGTTCGAGCCTACCATCGTGAAGACGAAATCCTCGCGGGCCTCGTTCAGGTGAACCTGCAGGTAGTTGTACACGCCGCTGGGCAGCGGGTTGCTCCACGATGAGTGGAAGATGATGTTGGTGTAGTCGTCGCTCGGGTCGATGAGCCTTTCCACATTGAACTGCTCACTCTCAACCGAGTTCGCGTAGAGCTGCGAGGCGTCTGTGATGAGCCCCTCTTCAGGGTTGAAGGTCCAGATGAAGTCTTCAGCCCAAGCCATACTGAATGCCAGCAGCATGGCCGTCAAACATAATAAACGGGTCTTTTTCATGATAAAACATTATTAAAAAATAGTAATACGCGACAAAAATACAAAAAGGAGACCAATGTTGGTCTCCTCGAACCATTTTTTTAATAAAAAAAGTTTTTTTCTGCAAGAATATGCCTTTATGCATATCTGCAGGGCCGGAAAATCAGTCCCACTGGTAGGATTCGGACATCTTTTCGCCAAAGGCGAGGTCGCCGGCGTCGCCCAGGCCAGGCACGATATAGGAGTGGTCGTTGAGCTTCTTGTCGATGGCGGCACACCAGAGGGTGATGTCGTCGCGGCCGGCAAAGGCCTTCTGCAGGTACTCCACGCCGGGCTGTGCGGCGATGACGCAGGCGAAGTGGATGCGCTGGGCCTCGCCCTTCGTGTGGAACGCCTTCAGAGCCAGCTCCATGCTGCCGCCGGTGGCCAGCATGGGGTCGGCAATGATGAGCGTCTTGCCCGTGAGGTCGGGCGAGGCTATATACTCTATCTTGATGCCCACCTCCTTGCACTCCGCGTCCTTGTAGTAGCGGTAGGCGCTGACGAAAGCGTTCTCGGCACGGTCGAAGTAGTTAAGGAAGCCCTGATGGAAGGGCAGTCCGGCACGGAAGATGGTGGCAAGGACAATCCGCTCGGGCGACAGCGCCGTAGGAGCCTTGCCCAGAGGCGTCTGAACCTTCACGGTTTCGTACGTAAGCTGCTTGCTGATCTCGTAGGCGCAGATCTCGCCGATGCGCTCCAGGTTGCGGCGGAAGCGCATCGGGTCCTTCTGGATATTCACATCGCGCAGCTCAGCCAGAAAACGGCAGAGGATGGAGTTCTGCTCACTCAGATTGATGACGTTCATAAAAAAATACTTTTTTGCAGTTAAGAGTTAAGAATTTAAGTTTCGGAAGTTAAAAAACGGTTCCAGACTGCGATGAGCGCCCTGAAAGGGCAGAAAGCCACCAGCCCAGGGCAACGCCCTGGGTTTATTCGGGCACACATCATTCCGCGCCCTGAAAGGGCAAAAGCTTTCCAT
>JAILEU010000146.1 GCA_024697785.1 Bacteroidaceae bacterium
CTATGCCAAAACCGTTGTAGTCGAAACCGGGCTCAGCGTGTAGGTCGTTTTTCACCTGGTTAATGATAGCCCGTGCTTCTTCCTCTGTACATTCCCGTTCTGTAGAAATGATAATCGTCCCAACCTTGTCGGCTCCGCTTATCCTCAAACGACAGATTCCCAATTCCCCAATGTTGCCTTTGAAAACCCTCGGCGAGGAATCATCTTCAACAACGGTAAACCCTTGTTCTAATAACAGCTGCGTTAATCGCTCTGACGGGAGGCCAATGTATATTCCTTTCATGTTGACCCTGCCGTCTTCAATGGTAAAAATGTGATTTATGTTTATCATATCCGGGCTAAAATAATAATCTGCGGTAAAGTTACAAAAATAATGCCGAATGGCCAAACAAACTTCAAAAAAATGGCCAACACCTACCTAAATTCATGCAACGAATTGTGCTGGTTACAAACTGAAAGTAAGGCTTTCCGCGGAACGCTTTGTTTTCTTTTCATGGAGAGGGAATACCTGCGAGTGACGGGTTGCAAACCTTCCATTCCTATAACAAACCGCGCTCTCCTGCGCGGTTACCTTTTTGACCCGTCACTCGGATAAGAGAGCTCCGGACATTCCGCTTTCAATCCGAAAGGGAGGGGAGTGGCTAAGAATAAAATCCTGTCTTCTCAGCGTTTGATGCTATTTCGCCAGCGTTTGATTCTATTTTGCTAACGTTTGATTCTGTGTGGATAGCGTTTAATTCTACGCTCACGACGCCAAACGTTACGGGAAAAACACTTGATAAAAAAACCGTAAGCAAGGTTTGCGCAGACACCCGAAGTAGTGACGGGTTAAAAAGTAAACCGCGCAGGAACGCGCACTTTCTTATAGGAATGGACGTGTCACTTGTTGCATCAGCATAGCAATCCCATTCCGTTTCAGATGACCACTTCCGGTTTGTTATTCCTCGCGTCAGGATTGTGTATTAGCGCTGTCCGCTTAAAGCCCGAAGGACGTACTTTCTTTATTCTTTCGCACATATTTCCGGAAGTTAGAAATAGTTTATAAACGCGGCTTCTGTTTTTTTTAACGGCGCCGCTGTTTATTTTGACAGCGCCGCCGTTAATATTGACAGCGCCGCTGTCAATATTAACAGCGGCGCCGTTAAAAAATAATTTTTGAAAAGAAGAAAAACAAGAGAGATTTCCAGCAGGCGAAGCCTTGTTTCTTCCGACCCAAAACAATTAAATTATTAGGTGGAGTTTGATTCTGTGCGCGCAGCGTTTAACTCTACGGATGTGAAGAACCCAGGATATTGGTTGATGCCTCCTAAAAAAGGTTATTGCAATAACCAAAAAAATCCGAAAAAAGGTTAGTGGAATAAGCGATTTTTGGTGGAAAAAGCTTACTCCACTAACCTTTTTTTTGTTTTTCCCGGTTTTTCCCTACCGCAGGCGGCTGAGGATGGTGCGGACTTCGGGCTCCATCACGGGGACGGGTACGACGTGGTAGGTGGGGTAGTCGGGATGGAGGACGACGAGGTACATGGCGGAGAGGTGGATGCCGTAATGGTGACCGAGCATGTAGCGATAGAGGTTCTGCTGCAGGCAGTAGTGGTTGTAGGGCATGTCGTCGAGGTGGGCCAGCAGGCCGTAGGCGGTACGGTGGAAGGGATTCTGGCGGCAGGGCTGGAAGCCGAGGGCTTCGGGCGTGCCGATCTTGTTGCTGCGTTTCCAGTCGAACATGATGAAGTCGCCGGCATCGTTCTGGGCGAGGAAGTCGATGGTGCCGGCCATGTGATGCTCTTCGTCGCAGATGCGCCACTCGGTACGGTAGGGTGTGGGCTTCCATTTGTCCATGAAACGCTGGAAAGCCTTCAGCTCATGACTGATGTTGATGTTCCTGTCGAGCTTGACGTATTGACCGTTGTAGCGGAAGTTGAAGACGTCGCTGCTTGGCTGGCCAAGCAACGTCTGCTCGATCTGAGCGTGCATGAAGGTGCCTGTGGCGCGGGCTTCGTTGCCGCGCGATTCCCACTCCTCAAGATACTGCTGCTTGGGGTGGTCGGGGGTGGCTTTGCGCTGGGCATTATGCTCGGCGTCGAATGTCGGAAACCATGAGCCGATGATGGTGCTGACGGCTTCGGCGGGGATGTCGTCGTAGGTATAGGCGTGGCAGTCGGGATAGAAATGCACGTGGCTGTCGCGCTCGTGCACGTTGGCGAGGTTGAACGACGTTAACTGTAGTGGTTCTTCGCGTCCGAGGTTAGTTGGGGCATCAGACTTCATGTTTTATGTACTATTTAACTATTTACGATTTCTATTTGGCTGCGCATGGACACCTCGTTAAACGTTAAACGTTAAACTAATCTTCAATCTTTTCAATCTTCTTTTCTACGATGATGGTGTCGGCGTGGTTGATGGTATTATAGAGGTGCTCGAGACGGCTGTATTCCATATACTTGTCGAAGACGTTCCGGACAAAGCGGGTTGTTTCGCCGGCATTGAATTTGCCGCCCGTGCAGACTGGGTCGTTGTAGTATTTGGGTTCGCGGAGCATCTGTATGAAGTATTCGACGTTGCCGTACCATTGCTTGCGGTTGCCGCCATATTTCTCGGTGAGCAGAGCGGCGTCGTTGACGTGTCCTGCTCCGGCATTATAGGCTGCCAGCACCATGCAGGCTCTGTCGGGCATAGCCGAGCTGGAATAGATGGCATCCAGGCGTTTGAACAGGCGAGCGGCGGCTTTGACATTCATGTGCGGATTGGTAAGGCTGAGCGAATCGACTCCCATGCGGACGGCCGTGCGGGGCATGAGCTGCATGAGTCCCGTTGCGCCCGAGGGGTTGACGGCATCGGCGTGGAAGCGCGATTCGTTGTAGGCTACGGCAGCAAGCCACTTCCAGTCCCAGCGCAGCGAGTCGGCATAACGGCGGAAAATGGCATCGTAGGGGCTGATGGTAAACGGAGGAGCTTTGCGAAGGGTTATGACGGTGTCGTAGAGGACGGTGGTGCCGTCTCCTACGTGCGGGGTGTCGGGGGTGAGCCCTCTGTGATGCCTGGTCCAGATAGCACACATGAGGAAGGCCGCGACGCCCAGCGTTAGTGCCCATTCGGTCGCTCTCCGGTCGCTCATTCGTTTTTCTTCTGGTCGAGAATCTGGCGTATGAACGTGCGTAGCATGGAGATGGCCCGATGGTTGTGGCCTCCTTGCGGCAGGATGATGTCGGCGTAGCGCTTGGTGGGCTCGATGAACTCCATGTGCATAGGCTTCAGCACACGCTCATAGCGGTCCATGACGGCCTCGGCGGTACGTCCGCGTTCGATAACGTCGCGGCGGATGACACGGATGAGACGGTCGTCGGGGTCGGCATCGACGAAAATCTTAAGGTCCATGAGGTCGCGCATCGTCGGGTCGCAGAGGGCGAGGATGCCTTCGATGATGATGACTTCGCGCGGCTCGACGTGGATGGTCTCGGGCTGGCGGGTGCACGTCAGATAAGAGTAGGTGGGCTGTTCGACGGCCTGATGGTTCTTCAGCATCTCGATGTGCTTGGAGAGTAACGGCCAGTCGAAGGCATCGGGATGGTCGAAGTTGATGTTCTGACGCTCTTCGACGGGGATGTGACTGCTGTCCTTGTAGTAGGAGTCCTGCGGGATGATGACAACTTCGCCAGGGTAGAAATACTCTTGAAGTTTGCGGACAACGGTGGTCTTTCCTGAGCCCGTTCCGCCTGCAATGCCAATGATAATCATGATATTATTTACGATCCTGTTTAATTTACTATTTGACGATTTACTATTTACGATTTATGGACGATTTACTATTTATTTACGATTTATTGACGATTGGATTTTTTTATTATTTGCAGCAGTACAACTCTAACCTCTAACCACTAACCCCTAACCTAATTTGTGGTTTACAAAGCGTCGCATTCGTTTAGCCAGAGGGTGGCGGCGATGTCGCTGGGCATGCTCCACGCGCCGCGAGGACTGAGCGAGATGTCGGTAATCTTGGGGCCGTCGGGCATGCAGCTGCGCTTGAACTGCTGGCCGAAGAAACGGCGGAAGAAGGTGCGTAGCCAATGCTTCAGCTCTTCGTCGGTGTACTTTCCGTCCGGCCCGCCGAACACGCTGCGTGCCATGAGGTAGATGTTGCGTGGAGTGGCGCGATTGATCAGGAAATGCCACAGGAAGAAGTCGTGCAGCTCATAGGGGCCCACGATGCTCTCCGTCTTCTGCGTGATGACGGTCGGGGTGGAGCTGTCGGTAGCCGGCGCCCCGGCAGGGACAAGCTCGGGCGAGATGGGAGTATCGACAATGTCGAGCAGGGTGGCGCGGATAACCTCGTCCGTTGTGGTGTGGGCGATGTGGCGAACGATGTGCTGCATGAGTGTCTTGGGGATGCTGCCGTTGACGCCGTACATCGAGAGATGGTCGCCGCCGAAGGTGCACCAGCCGAGGGCAATCTCAGAGAGGTCGCCGGTGCCGACGACGATGGCATCCACTTTGTTGGCAAGGTCCATAAGGATTTGTGTGCGTTCGCGAGCCTGGCTGTTCTCGTAGGTGACGTCGCGGGCAGACGGGTCGAGGCCGATGTCGCTAAAGTGCTGCATGCAGGCGTTGCGGATGGGGATTTCCTGCATGGTGATGCCGAGATGCTGCATGAGTGCCAGCGCGTTGTGGTAGGTGCGGTCAGAGGTGCCGAAGCCAGGCATGGTGATGCCGTAGATGCCCGCACGGTCGTAGCCCAGACGGTCGAAGGTGCGGACGGAGGCGAGTAGGGCCAGCGTGGAGTCGAGTCCTCCCGAGATGCCGAGGATGACCTTCTGACAATGGATGTGGGTGAGGCGCGTGGCGAGAGCCGTGGCCTGCATGTCGAGAATTTCTTCGAAATAGTCGTCTACCGGTTGGTCGTCCGGCAGGAAGGGGGTGGGGGATATGGCTTGAGCTGAGCAGAGGGGGTCGAGGTCAGCCGACGGAGTGGCGAGAGCCGGGTCAAGGGGGGACGAACTATGCCGAGTCGCGACGGAGGAAGACGGTAGGTCAACGGTGGCTGTGATGAGCTGTTCGTCAAACGAGAACCTTTGTGCCTCGCCGAGCTGTTGTCCGTTGCTGACGATGAGTGCGCCGCCGCCAAAGACGTGGTCGGTGGTGGACTCGCCAAAGCCGCAGTTGCAGTAGATGATGGCCTTGTGTTCGGTTTCTGAGCGGGCGATGAGCGCGCGGCGCAGACGGACATAGTGTCCAGCTACGTCGGGGGTGGCGGCAGGCTGCAGGACGACATCGTCGTAGAGCTTCAGCGGAGTGTCGCCCAGTGTGCGGGCTATCACGTTGCCGCTGCTGACAGCAACAGTGAGCGGGGTGACGCCGCTGGATGTGGACGAACCATCCGTTACGTCCCTGCAAGGCAGGCTGACAACGAAGGTGCCTGCCAATGAGGCTGTCTGCTCAAGGAAAATGTTCAGCTGCCGTTCTGCTTCGTTCAACAGGGTGGGCATAGCTGCGAGGTCGCCACAGGTAGCTCCGCTGATGCAAAGCAGGGGAAACAGGGTGACATCGGCTCCTGCTTCTGAGGCCTTGCGGGCAAGGGCAACAAGGCGGCTGACATTATAGGCACAGTCGGTAGGTCTTACGAATGGAATAGCAGCGGCAAGGGTAATCATCTTTAAAATTAGGAATTAGAAATTAGAAATTAGGAATAAGAAATTAGGAATTAGGAATTAGATATTAGGAATTAGGAATTAGGAATTAGAAATTAGAAATTAGAAATTAGAAATTAGGAATTAGGGATTTTCGTTTATTGTTTAACGTTTAATGACCATGCGGCAGAACAATTGTATGCATTTCTTTCATCATATATCATCAGAATATCACGCCCAGGGAGAAGCTTACGCCGTTTTTGCGGCGGTTGAAGATCAGGTCGTCGGTGCTGGTTTGTCCGTTGGCATCGGTGGTAGTGAAGTAGCGGCTGATGTTGTTCAGTCCGGCTTCGAAACTGATGTCGAAGACGATGTGGCTGATGCTGACGCTGAAGCCTGCCACTCCGCTGAAGATGAATGGCCAGATGGTCTCGTCGATGTCGGCCTGGGTAAAGCTCTCGAAGAGATGTCGGCTTCGCCCGGGAAGGATGAAGTTGACCTTCGGGCCGGCAAAGCAGGCAAGCCGGTAGGGTCCCTTCTTCTGCATGTAGTAGCCGTAGTAGAGCGGCACCTCCAGACCGATAATTTCGGTGCTGATGGAGGAGACGTCAGACGAAGTGGCGTTGGGGCTCCATTGGGCTGTGGGGAAGAGGATGGAGTAGCGGCTGATGCTGTAGGCAATCTGTGTCTGCAGATAGTGCCGGCGGATGTTGAGGCGGGCAAAGCCCGTGTAGCTCAGACTGACTTCGGACTTGGTGGTGATGTCGTTGATGTCGGTGCCGCTGATGCGGAGCGTCTCAACGGAATAGAAGGTGGAGCTGAAGCTGGCCGTAGCACCGTAGTTGAACGACGTGCTACGTATGTTCTTCCATCGCTGCGCATGCACCATGCTTGGGCATATCAGCAACAGGATGACGATTAAACTCCACTTTCTCATCCTATTTATTTTTTCCTTTCTCCACGCTCCAGCCGAATTTTCCGATTTTCTCACCCAGATGGTAGTAGCCGCCGTGGACATAGACGAGCGGGTCGCTTTGGGCCAGTTCGAACTTGTCTGTCTCGTGGTTGTAATACCGTTCGTCGGCCAACACGTTCACGACGTCGGCGATGTACATGTCGTGCGAGCCGAGGGGGATGATTTCCTTCACGCGGCACTCGATGCTGAGGGGAGCCTCCTCGATGATGGGCGCCTGCACAATCTGCGCCTTGCCGGGTGTGAGGTGCATCTCGTCGAACTTACGATAGTCTCTGCCTGAGCGCACGCCGCACCAGTCGGTTTCGCGTGCCAGTTCGGCTGTGGTGAGGTTGATAACGAACTCCATGTTACGTCTCAGCAGCTCTGCCGAGTGGCGTTCGGGCCGCACGGAGATGTAGCACATGGGTGGGTTGGTGCATAGGGTGCCCACCCATGCGATGGTGATGATGTTATATTCGTCGGGCGTGCTGCCCACCGTCACCATCACCGCCGGCAGCGGATAAATCATCGTCCCAGGCTTGAAACTGATCTTCATCTGTGCTTGCTTAGCGTCTAAACCTCGTTCATGAAAAACAGCGCCTACACGTTCAGTTCCTTTTCGCAGTAGTGGCACTTCAGCAGCCGCTCGCCCTTGTCGATGACGTGGAAGAACGACGCCATAGGTTCGTTGTTCGATATGCACTTGGGGTTGGGGCAGCGGACGATGCCGTGCAGCTCGTCGGGGATGACGACGGTTTTTTTCTCTACCACCTCGTAGTTGCGGATGATGTTGAGCACCACGTTGGGGGCGGTGACGGAGAGGCGGCTGATCTCCTCGTCCGAGAAAAACCGGTCGGCCACCTTGATGATGCCTTTACGTCCGATTTTCTCCGACTCGAGGTTATATCCGATGGTGACGCTCCTCTTTTCGTGCTGGAGGTCGAGCAGATCAACGATCTTGAATACCAGTTCCGAAGGAATGTGGTCGATGACGGTGCCGTTCTCAAGCGCGGCAACAAGCAGTTCCTCTTTTTTCATAGTTCTTCAATCTTCAATCTTCAGTCTTCAATTTTCAATCTTCATTCTTCATCCTTCAATTTCCAGACAATCGCAGATGAGTGCCTGACGGACGAAGAGGCCGTTCTTGGCCTGCTGGAAGTAGTAAGCCTGCGGGCAGTTGTCCACGTCGTAGGCAATCTCGCCCACGCGGGGCAGGGGATGGAGGATGCGCAGGTTGGGGCGTGTGTGGCGCAGCATGTCGGCGCGCAGCACATAGACGTTCTTCACCCGCTCGTACTCCATCAGGTCGGTGAATCGCTCACGCTGTACGCGGGTCATGTAGAGGATGTCCGTGCCCGTGATGAGCTCCTCGTCGAGTGCCGTGTGCTCGGTGTAGTCGATGCCGTGCTCGTGGCAGTAGAGCTTATACTCAGCAGGCATAGCCAGCTCGGTGGGTGCCACGAAGTGGAAGAGCGGATGGAAATGGCGCATGGCCATGATGAGCGAGTGGACCGTGCGTCCGTATTTCAGGTCGCCCACCAGGCAGATGTCCAGCCCCTCCAGCGTGCCCTGGGTCTTCAGGATGGAGTAGAGGTCGAGCATGGTCTGCGAGGGGTGCTGGTTGGCACCGTCGCCGGCGTTGATGATGGGCACGGGCGACACCTCGCTGGCATAGCGCGCCGCACCCTCCAGGTGGTGACGCATGACGATGAGGTCGGCATAGTTGCTCACCATCATGATGGTGTCCTTCAGGCTCTCACCCTTCGACGAGCTGCTTGTGGCAGCGTCCGAAAATCCAATCACACGGGCTCCCAGACGGTTTGCTGCCGTCTCGAAGCTCAGTCTTGTGCGCGTCGAAGGTTCGAAAAACAAGGTGGCGACGACGCGACCGTCCAACGTCTTGCGGTTAGGCTCCGCTTCAAAACGGGCCGCAGAGGCAAGCAGCGAAAGAAGTTTCTCTTTCGACAAATCTGCAATGGTTACCAGACTGTGCATACTCTTTTAATATTCGTTTATTTCCGACTGTGCCGGAGCAGGTTTATGAGCTACGCCAACGAATTTGGCATATTTCTGGCCGCGAAGATAGCACATCCGCCGCGAAAAAGCAAGCGTCTTTGGAAAAAGTTTAGTAAAAAAAGATAGATGATTTGAACCATCTATCTTTCTGTCGGGATGACACGACTCGAACGTGCGACCACTTGGTCCCAAACCAAGTATACTACCAACTGTACTACATCCCGTCCCTTTCTTAAATTGAAAATTGAAAATGGACAATGTGTTGTCTTGGATTTTTCCCTTTTTCAATTGTCAAAAGCGGCTGCGAAGGTAGTGCTTTCTGTGCAAATGAGCAAGCATTAGCCTCTCTTTTTTTTCGAGCCGATGCAAAAAAAGCCGAAAAAGGCAGAAAAGGTCATCTGAGGACCTTGCGTACGCTGCCGTCGGACATGCGCCAGATGCTGATGCCGCTCTGCGGCGTCTCCAGCCGTTGTCAGCTTAGCGAGAACACCTCTTTGTATGTGAAGGTGTCGGCTTCTGTGGCGTTGATTCCCATCGGCTCGATCTGGAAGAAGTCCTTCCACTGGTCGGCACTTTTGTAGGCATCGATGCTCGTCCCAGGGACGTAGAGCTTACACGTCTGCTTGTTGACATTATTGAATACATCCACTCCGCAAACAGGAGGCGTAGTGGCTCGGCTCACAATCTCCTTCAGGCTGGACGTCTCTTCCCAGTAGGCAGCAATGGCCGTATTGCCAATGCGTTCCAGTCCGCGACCCAGAACAATTTTTTCCAACCGTGCGCAACCGACACAGTAGTCTGCGGGCAGCTCCGTCACAAGGTCGCCGATGACGATGCGTTTGATGGTGGTATTCCCCTGAAATAGTGCCGACTCGACGTTGCGTCCCACGTAGGCCTCCTCCATCATCATGCCGAATTCGCTGGCCGAACCGGAGAACATGGGGCCGTAGCCGTTCATACCTATTTTAAGTGTCGTCTCGCCATCCTCGATGACTACTTTGTTAAGCGCGGGGATGGACAGGCCATAGTCGCCGATTTCTTCGACGCTGGCGGGGATGACCATTTCGGAAATGGGGGCACCATAAAAAGCTTCAGCGCCAATCGTCTTCAGCGTGGAGGGGAAATGGAGCTTTGAGGTCAGTTCTTTACACCCCTCGAACGCCCCATTGCCAATGGTGACGAGCCCCGTGCCGAATGTGATGGATTGAAGCAGCGTGTCGGCCATGAACGCCGAATTGTTGATGCGCGTCACCTTATCTCCAAAGACGACGTTCTTCAGGGTGCCGTTATAGCTGAAAGGCTCGCCAAAGGGGTCTGCCTGTTCGCCGTTTTCTTTCACGTGCTGATAGTTACGGCCGATGTAAGCGTCCTCCAATGCCGTAAACTCCCAGTAGCGAGTGGTGACCCAGTCGTCGGCGTCTTCAATGAAACGTATTTCTGCGTCGCTATCTTCAAGCGTCAGCGTCTTCAATGACTTGCACCCATAGAAAGCCTGTTTGCCAGACTGAGTCACGCTGGCCGGGATGGTAATCTCCGTGAGCTCTTTGCAATCCTTGAAAGCAAAGTCGTCGATGGCGACGACCTTTGTTCCGTCGGGGGCCGTCTCAGGAATAACCATGATGCCCTTGTAATCGCCAATGATGGTTTTCGTTTCGTTACCCGGGCCGGCCTGTGTGATTTGGCGTACCACCATCACTCCGTCGCCGGATGGCTGATACAGCAGTTCTGTACTATACTCAATGGTCTGGCTGTTCACCACTGTCGCTGCAAGAGCGAACGAGAAGAAGAGTAGAGATTTTTTCATCCGTTTATTTTTTTTGGTTTAACATCTTAAAATATATCACATTTCATTTTTTTTTTTGTGTGAATCTCCTGTTCACCGGAGTGTGCAAAGATAGTGTGTGAAGGCCGATAATGCAAATAAAACGGTTCTTTTTTTGCTTTATCGGTTGGGAAGTGTTACTTTTGCCGCAGAAAACAATGAAGATTGAAGATTGAATTTTGGTTTAACGTTTAACGTTTAATGTTTAACGACCTTGCGGCAGGAAGTGAATCAGAGGACGTGTTCGTTAAACATTAAACATTAAACCTAAGCCAAAGGACGTGTTCGTTAAACAATAAACGTTAAACGTTAAACGAAAAAATCTATGACACCCAAGGATTTGCTGGAGCGGGCGCGGGTCTATTTCAACCTGCTGCCGGATAAGGAGGACGAAGAACAGGTGATAGCCCAGATCAGCAGCGGCGTGTCGTTTCGCGGCGCCAATCTGTGGGTGCTCATCTTTGCCATATTCATTGCATCGCTGGGGCTGAACGTCAACTCCACAGCCGTCATCATCGGCGCTATGCTCATCTCGCCCCTCATGGGACCTATCATCGGCATGGGGTTGGCGCTGGGTACGGGCGACCTGGGACTGCTGACACGGGCAGCGAAGAATTTCGGGGTGGCAACGCTCATCAGTGTGCTGACGGCCACCGTCTATTTCCTCCTTTCGCCCTTCTCGGAGGTGCAGAGTGAGCTGCTGGCCCGTACGTCGCCCACGCTCTACGATGTGCTGATTGCCTTCTTCGGCGGTGCAGCGGGCGTTGTGGCTATGTGTACGGGCGGCAAGGGAAACGTCATCCCGGGTGTCGCCATCGCCACCGCCTTGATGCCGCCCCTCTGCACGGCTGGATTCGGACTGGCAACGGGCAACTTCCACTTCTTTTTCGGTGCATTCTACCTTTTTCTTATTAATACCATATTCATCACCCTTGCCACCTATCTGGGCGTGCGGCTGCTGCGCTTCAGCCAGCATGAGCATCTCTCGCTGCAGCGGGCCCGGCAGGCGCGGCGCATCGTGCCGGCCATCATCGTCATCACGCTCATTCCCGCAGCCTTTACGACGGTTAAGACCGTCCGCGAGAGTGTGTTCGAAAACAATGTGCGCCACTTCATCAAGGCCGAGCTGACGCAGACGGGCACGCAGATCATCTCGAACAGCGTGGACAAAGAGAGCAAGAGGTTGCGTGTGGTGGCGGTTGGGCGCACCATCGACGAGAACATGACGGCAGAGGCACGTCGCCGCATGGAACACTACAGCTTGGGGAAGTATGACCTCAGCATCATTCAGGGCGCGCAGACGGATAGCCTAATGCTGTTGAACAACGAGATTAGCCGCATGGCCAGTTCGCGTGAGGCGGAACATCAGAAACTGCTTGAACTGTCGGCCGATCTGAGCACAGCGAACGCCCAACTGGCTGAATATACGCGTTTCGAGAACCTGCCCGCTGAGCTTCGTAACGAGATGGCGGCCTTGTTCCCGCAGGTGCATACGCTGAGTCTCTCGCGCGTCTCTGAAGCCAGCCGCGACACGCTGGCCGTCAGTCATTTCGTGGCAGCCATCGTCAGCACCGACGACAATGAGCCCTTGTCGTCCAACGATGCCCAGCGGCTGCGCCGTTGGCTGAAGGCGCGCGTACAGGCAGACAGCCTGATGCTGGTGGAAAGAAACTGACAGGCTTTTTAGACTGACAGACTTTTTTTAGACTTACAGACTTACAGACTAACAGACTATCAGATGAATGCTTCAGGACTACTCCGTCCCGGCACTATTATCTGTTAGTCTGTTAGTCTGACAGTCTGTTAGTCTGTTAGTCTTAAGTGTGAACGGCTTTACTTAGCGGGTTCCCACTTGCAGCGGACGGGAGAGACGATGGCGCCCTCCTTCTTCAGTTCAGCGAAAGCCTTATCGACTTCCTTACGGTCGGCACTCAGTGCCTTGGTGACATCACCTGCCGATACGGGCTTACCTGCCTCACGCATGGCCTTTAATACTTGCTCTTTCATACGGATAATTTGGGTGTTAAAGTTAATAGATTAAGCCGTTTGCTTATTATTCTCATTCTTTTTTTTGTTAGCGGAGCGGATGGGCGTGTATCTCTTTGCGTCCCTGACGGATGTAGATGCCCGGCGACGGCTGGCTGTCTGCCCCGCCCGCGTCGGACACTCTCCGGCCGGTGAGGTCGTAGAGGGGGGCGTACACGTCGGGTACATCCTGAAGGGTGGGGGTGTCGATGCCCATACGTTCGTTGTAGCCACCGACGCGCAATTTCCAGGGTGTGCCCTTGGCGCGGAACTGGGCGTAGCCTCCGGCTGAGGTCTGGCAGGTCCAGTAGCCCTCGTCGCCGCTGATGAGCAGTCCACCCTCGTCTTCGTCGAAGGCGATGTGGAAGGGGACGACGTCGCGTCCGCCGGAAACGTCGATGTAGGAGCTCCAGAGTGCGGCCAGCTGTCCGCTGTAGATGTTACGCAGGTAGTGGTTACCCTCGTCGTCGCGCTCGATGTAGAACTGGAAGCGCGTGTCGTCGGGGTTGGTGAGTGCTCCCATGCGCAGGCAGCCCTCGTAGCGGCCTGACTGGTCGCTGTAGTAGGCGTATGTGCCCGTGCGGAGGTTCTGCAGATAGACGAAGTAGCCCTGCCAGGAGCCCTGTCCGTCGTCGGTGATGCCGCGATAGGGCCTCAACTCTTTGTCCAGGTGGCGGAGGCAGTAGGTGGGCGAGAGCGCCTCCATTGCTTCCCACAGCGCGTCGAGCAGGAGGTCGAGACGGCCCTCTGAGGGGTGGGGCATGAGGTCGATGACGGCCTTGCGGGCGTCGAAGAACCGGCCCGAGAGCGTCAGGAAGTCGTCGGACAGGATGGCGATGTCGGCGTCCGTCGTATTGCCGTCGTTTTGGAAGACGCTGATGACGTCGTTGTACATGTAGTCAGCCACGCGCAGGTAGGCATCGGCGCGGCTCATGAGCGCTTCGGCGTGATGGTTGACGACGGTGGTGACGGCCCAGACGTCGGCGGTGCGCGAGCCGATGGCCTCCTTGTTGTCGTTGTACGAGAGGTAGAGGTCGGTGCCGCAGACGGGGAGGGTGATCTTGCCGGTGGCGTTCGGCTTGACGGCAAAGTGCGTGGCCTGGGCGATGTCGTCAGACTGCATCCTGATGCGTTTGTCGCTCTCGACAGCGGTGATGAACAGGCCGTTCGCGGCGTTCTGGATGGCATATTCGCCCTCCTTGCCGGTGGGGACGAACTGCCAGTGCTTGAGGTCGTTGGTCGTCGGGTCGAGGGTGTTTCCCTTGGGACCGGAGGCGATGTAGTAGAGCGAGTAGTTCCTGTAGCGCAGCAGGCTGAGGGCGTAGATGTTTTCGCTGTAAACGGGTACGCGTGCCTCGTCGTCGGCCAACGCTTCCTGCACGGCCTCGTCGAGCATCATGGCCCACTGGCCGTAGGTGTGGACGGTCTGGTCGGCATTGTCGCGGGCAGCGAGGGCGCTGTCGTAGATGGCCTGAAGGCCGGTGAGGGCAAAGCCGAAGAGGTAGCCTACGGAGAGCCCCTCGTCGTCGCGCAGGTCGAGGACGCTCTTGGCTGTGGTGAGCGACGATTTGAGGGCTGCGAGCTGCTCGGCCTCGGTGCCGGCCTCGGCTGTCGAGGGGACGCGCACCTCGGTGCCGTCGGCCTGCACGGCCACGATGCGGAGCGGCGCCGACTGGCAGCTGGCGGGCAGGGTGAAGCGCAGGCTGTTGGAAAGGTAGAGCAGCCGCCCGCTATCCTTGTGATAGATGCGGAAGCCGATGGCTCCCGTGCCGTCCTTCAGGGCGATGGTGCTGCCCGTACGGCTGTAGATGTATCCCTCGGCGGGGACGGTGGTGTCGATGAAGTCGGTGTAGAGGCCGACGTCGCCACACTGTCCGGGGCCGTAGTCGTAGGTGAGGCGGTTTCCCTGTCCGCCGTCGGTGCGGGGGATGGGGCGTGTGCGGTCGTCGATGAACTCGATGGGCGGTGCCTTCGGGTAGCGGCTGGCGTAGGCCACGAAGGCGTCGATGTCCTTCTGCGGCGTGGTGAGGAAGTTGCCCGACTCGCGCGTCTCGGTCTTGTCGTGGGGCACGAGGTAGCCATAGACGGCGAAGAAGTCCGTGAGGTCCATCTGGGCGACGTCGCAGCAGGTGCGGGCAAAGAGCAGCATGTCCTCGGCAGCGGTGACCTCGCGCTTGCCTCCATAGCGGATGGGGAGGGGAGTCTGGCGCATGGCCTTGAAGACGCGCGGCCAGAAGGTGGGGTCGATGCCCAGCTCGTGGAAGTAGAGGTAGAGCTGCCATTGCAGGCGCAGCATGTCGTCGTTGGCGCGGTTCACCCAGGGGATGCCGTCGGCGTATTCGTTATAGACCGAGGTCATGACGGGGCCGCGGGTGAGGTACTTGCCGATGTTCCACACCACGAGGTTCTCCATGACGCCGTTGCTGCTTTCGGTGCAGCCCACGATGTTGATGGCGCCCTGCTCCATGTGGCCGTTCTCGTGGGCAGGGCCGAAGCAGTAGTCGGGGTCGGTGATGACGGTGTTGAAGTCGAGTATCTTATAGGCCACGTTGACGTGGTACTGTGTGCGGTACCACGTGGCAGCCATGTAGGTGTGGTCGTCGTCGAGGGTGATGGCGCAGGCCATGTTGTTGCACTTCTGCGGCACGTAGTCCTCCATGCCCATGATGCCGTGCTGCCAGCGCAGCATGTTCTCCCACCAGTCGATGGCGCAATGTATGCCCCGTGGGCAGTTCTGGCGCATGACGCTGGTGTGCATGTGGTACATCACCTTGTCGCCCTTGACGTCGATGGCCGAGGCCGTAGCGTGACCCAGGATGTCCACCCAGTCCTCGTCGGTATGCTCGGCCATGTTCCAGAAGCCGTTGACGATGCCGTTCTCGATGTGTATGCGCAGGGGGGGATAGTCGGTGATGAGGCGGCTGTCGTCCTTCGAGGTGGTGCCGATGTACTGGATGTAGAAGGCCGATTCGTCGAGGGCGACGGTGAGGAGGTTCAGTCCGCTGTGGAGGTTGACGGCGCTGCCCTCGACCGAGGTGCCCTGTATGAACTCGAGCTGCAGCGTGGCGCCCTGGGGGATGTCGCCCGCGACGAAGACGAGGATGATGTCGCCCGCGCTGCCATAGATGCCTGTGGGGTTGTTGATACGTCCCGGGCGGTTGGTGAGCAGCACCTCGTGCCAGTATTCGGGGTCGCTGTAGGCCATGTAGTCGCGGATGCGGAACTCCCGCTCGCGATGTCCCCAGGCATTGTTCTTCACCCTGAGGGCCATGCGGATGAAGTCGTCGGGCAGGATGCTCATCGCCCCGCGCAGCTCGTCGTCGCCCATCGAGGCGTAGGTCGGGCGCAGCTCCGAGCACGAGCCGTCAGTGAAGAACGTCGCCAGCGCTTCGTTGTAGTCCGCCTCGTGGGTGGTGAGGTCCACGTAGCTCTTGTACACCAGCTGGCGGAGCGACAGCTGCTCTTCCGAGAGGTGGCTGATTTCCTTCAGCTGCCATTGTGTAGCATCGGCGGCATTGTCGTGCCAATAGACCACCTTGCCTGTCCAGGCGGCGTGCAGCCCGCCCATGTTGGTGGCCTGGCGCACGTTCCAGTAGCCCTCGGCGGCCGGGACGAGCTGGAAGGTGTGACCCGCCGTGCCGTCGGCCGACGTAAAGTACTGGTTGTTGGGACTGCCGTAGCCCGCTATGGCATTGCCGGTGAGGACGTTGGTGAGGGTGTAGCCCGTGCCTTTGGCATCCAGGCGCCACATCTGTTCGAAGGCATCGTCGCCGCCCGTCTCGCGGGTGACGATGCCGCTGGTGCTGATGTCCTCCGTCGCAGCCAGGGTGGGGTAGTAGCGGTTGACGAGGCGGTATATCCTGCCGTCCTCAGGCTGGGCATAGAGGACGGACGACGCCATTGCCAACAACAAGATGAAAGCGGCTTTATAGTTCATGGTTTGAAATGGTTTATAGGTTTAGTTCGGCTGCGCCGAGGTTTAGTTCCGGCTTTGCCGGAGGTTTAGTTCGGCTTTGCCGAGGTTTAGTTCCGGCTGCGCCGGAGGTTTATAAACCGGTTTTGCCACGCAAAATCATTGAACCTTTTGTGTAAAACAAAAAAACGAAACCTTTTTCAGAGCAAAACTAAACCTTTTCTTCAATGATCAATTGCACGATAGCTGAAGGGGGATTTTCTCGATGCGGCGCTGGTGTCGTCCGCCCTCGAAGGGTGTGTTGAAGTACTCGTCCATGATGGCGGCAGCGGTGTCGTTGTCGATGAACCGTCCCGGCATGACGAGGATGTTGGCATTGTTGTGCTGGCGGATGAGGTGGGCAATCTCGGGTGTCCAGCATAGTCCGGCGCGGATGCCCGGGTGCTTGTTCACCGTCATGGCGATGCCCTCGCCCGAGCCGCAGATGGCGATGCCGCTGTCCACCTCGCCCCGCTCGACGGCGTAGGCCAGCGCGTGGCCGAAGTCGGCATAGTCGCAACTCTCCTCGGTGTAGGTGCCGAAGTCCTTGTAGCTGACGCCCGCCGCGTCGAGGTATGTCTTCACAAACTGTTTCAGGGCAAAGCCTGCATGGTCTGATGCTAATCCGATGGTCATGAGAATTAGGTATTAGGGGTTAGGGTATAGATATTTTCGTTAAACAATCAGGTTCGCGGGGCAAAGATAAAGAAAGAATCCGAATCATCCAAACGTTTCCGTGGAACAAAACAGCGGCAACGCCAAAAAGAGCTAAAAAAACATTTTTACAGCCTGTCGAACTCTCCCCGCCCTGTCGGGCCCTACAGCGCGGAGGACGTTCTACAGCAAAGCGTTTCTAAATCCTCTACAAAGATACAACATTTCTTTTCCGTTAGTTTCCACTTGCAGCGAGAAGGTGCTGTCGCGCCGATTCTGCCGCTTCGTTCAGGCGGATTTGCAGATACAAAACACAAAGGGGGATAATCCGACGGCCCACTGCGCTGTGCCGACGGCCCACTGCGTTAATCCGACAGCCCACTGCGCTGTTCCGAAGGCGTGGAATGGGCGCCAGGCAGCCCTGTCGTCCCGAAAGGCATAGGGGCGCAGGGAGCGCCTCGGCCTTGTCTTGCCCTGAACTGGAAGCCTCTTTATTTAATCTCGGAAGTAAAAAAAAGAACCAGACGGCGATGAGCGCCCTGAAAGGGCAGTGAGCCCCCAGCCCAGGGCATCGCCCTGGGTATATTCGGGCTCACTTCATTCCGCGCCCTGAAAGGGCAAAAGCATTATGTTTCAAATTCTTTTGCCCTTTCAGGGCGAAGTTAGTAATGTTGTTTTTACCCAGGGCGTTGCCCTGGGCTATGTTCTTTTGGCCTTTCAGGCCGTTAGGGCGCCCAGACCTGAGCTATGCTCTTTTGGCCTTTCAGGCCGTTAGGGCGCCCAGACCTGAGCTATGTTTTTTTGACTTCGTCTTCGTCCGTCACGACTCGGCAGAGTTCAAGCAAGCTCTATTCCAACGGCTTCCCTAACCTCTAACCTCTAATTACTAACCCCTAACCCCTAACCTCTAACCTCTAACTACTCTTTTACGTAGGGTTCGAGGTTGCGGGCTTCGATGGCATAACCCTTCTCGTTGGGATGGAGGCCATCGCCGATGAAGAGGGACTCGATGAGCTTGCCGTCGGCATCGACGAAGCCGGGGGTGATATCGACATAGGTGACGTCGGTGTCTCGGAGGCGTTCGGCCACGCGGGCGTTGAGGGCTGCGACATGCTGTTCGGCGCCGAGGCGCGGCATGATGCCTACCTGATAGATGCGGGCCGTCGGCTGGTGCTTGCGCACGGCGTCGATGAGCATCATCATGCCCTCGACAATCTCGTCGTCGGTGTTGATGCCGATGTTGTTGGTGCCGAGCAGCAGGAACACCTTCTTGGCCTCGAAGCCGTCGAGCTCACCGTGGGCGATGCGCCAGAGGCCGTTCTCGATGCGGTCCCAGCCGAAGCCCTGGTTGTGCGCCACGTGGCCCTTGAAGAGCTTGTCCCAGCTCTTGGCGAAGGCCTTGGCCTGCTTGGCGTCCTTGCGCACATCGTCGCTCCAGAAGTGGGTGATGCTGTTGCCGAGCATCACGATGTCGGGCTGTTCGTCGCGGTTGCGCTGCAGCATCAGCTCGTGTCGCGCGCGCCAGTTGTACCAGTCGCGCTGCTGGGTGCGGGGGTAGAACTTCGGATGGCCTGTGCCCACCTCGTCGAAAATCTCGTCGATCTTCTTGCCTACGGCGTCGCCATACTGGCGCATGCCGAGGTCGTTGGGATGACAGCCCTCGACCATGAAGTCGAGCGTGAAGCCCATCACCTCGTAGGGCAGGTAGTGGAGCCCCTTGACGCCCTGCTCCTGCAACGTCTGGTAGGCGCGGCGCTGCTCTTTGTTGGCGTTCATGTACCAGTCGATGGCCTGCTGCGAGGCGCTGCCGTTGGAGTAGCAATGCTCCATCAGCAGGATGGGTGCATCGCTCTTCTCGCGCAGCAGTTTGACGCCCTTCAGCATGCGGTCGTAGATGAGCTCGGTACGCTCGGTGGAGAGGTTAGGCAGGCAGTCGATGATGTAGAGCTTGGCGTCGATCTCGGAGAGCAGGCGGAACACCTCTTCCTCGAGCAGGCCGTTGCCCGAGAAACCGAGGTTGATGACGGGATAGCCTGTCTCGCGATGGACGATGTTGGTCCACGCCATACCGGGGCGTGAGGCGCAGGCGCCCTGCGCCACAGAGGTGCCATAGACCACGATGGGCTGTTCGAGCGAGACGGGCTGGAAGGTAATCTCGCGGTCGTCGGGGACGCCCACCTCGAGCCACGTCACCTCGTTGTAGAGGGGCAGGAAGAGCTCGAAGTCATAGCCACGCCCTTCGCCCGTGAAGTAGGTGATGTCCTTGAACTCGTAGTTGATGGTGTCCTTGAACGAGAGGTTGAAGCGGCTGGCGCACCAGCGCAGCTGGCCCTCGGCGTCGGTGGCGAAGAGGTCGAGGCCCGACGCGCCTGTGGACGGCATGTGGAACATACTGAGTCCGCGGCTCACCTTGTAGCGCACCTTGATGGTCGGCGCGTTGGTGTGGAAGCGGAGGGAGAGTCCCGCCGACTGCTGGCTGAGGCTCCAGACGGCGCTCCGCACCACGCCTTCGGCACGCGGCGTCAGGCGGTGGTAGCCAGCCTTCAGCTCGTTGCCCCACCAGCGGCCATGAACCATATTCCCCTCCAACTCAAGAGGGTTCACCCACTTCGTCTGTGCCCCCACGGTCAGCAGGGAGCATACCAAAAGTGCAAACAAACAAACCCGTTTCATACGCAAAAATTGTCTTAGGACTATATAAACCACTTTCTTAGACTGCCAGACTGTCAGACATTCAGACTGTCAGATGAATGTTCTGCGAATAAATCAGTTGCAGCACTATTATCTGATAGTCTGTTAGTCTGATAGTCTGATAGTCTATAACTCAATCATCTGTTAGTCTGACAGTCTGTTAGTCTGACAGTCTATAACTCAATCCTCATTTTACGATTTTCTTCACCTGGTCATAGACGTTCTGGGCGGTGAAGCCTAGCTTCTCGTCGAGCACCTTGTAGGGGGCGGAGAAGCCGAAGCTGGTGAGGCCCCAGACGGTGCCGTCGGCACCGACAAGACCTTCGAGGGTGACGGGCAGACCGGCCGTGAGACCGAACTTCCTGACGCCTGCGGGCAGGACGCTCTGCTGATAGTCCTTCGGCTGGCAGCGGAAGAGGCCTTCGGAGGGGACGCTGACGACGCGAACCTTCAGGCCGTCGGCACGGAGCAGGGGTGCGCCGCTGACGAGGGTGCTGACCTCTGAGCCGCTGGCGAGGAGGATGACGTCGGGGTCGGCATCGCTGCCCTCGACGATGTAGGCGCCGCGCGAGGCCTGGCTGTAGTCGTTGCCGGCGGGCAGATTGACGATGTTCTGACGGCTGAGGACGAGGGCCGTAGGCGTGGAGGTGTTCTCCATAGCCAGACGCCAGCAGACGGTGGTCTCCTCGGCATCAGCAGGACGGAGCACCAGCATGGAGGGACGGCCGCTGTGGTTGTGGAGCTTCTCCATAAGGCGGATCTGGGCTTCCTGCTCGACGGGCTCGTGGGTGGGGCCGTCCTCGCCGACGCGGAAGGCGTCGTGGGTCCAGATGAACTTGACGGGCAGCTCCATGAGGGCAGCCATACGGACGGCGGGTTTCATGTAGTCGCTGAAGACGAAGAAGGTGCCGCAGGCGGGAATGACGCCTCCGTGAAGGGCCATACCGATGCAGCAGCAGGCCATAGTGAGCTCCGACACGCCTGCCTGCAGGAAGGCTCCACCAAAGTCAGCCCGCTGGATAGCACGAGTCTGCTTCAGGAAACCATCCGTCTTGTCGGAGTTACAGAGGTCGGCCGAGGCACAGATCATATTGGGTACCTGTGTGGCCAGGAGGCTCAGGCAACGGCTGGAGGCATTACGCGTGGCATCGCCTGGTTTCTGCTCGATGCTCTCCCAGTCGATGGAAGGTAACTTACCCTCGAACCACCCTTCAAGTTGCTTGGCCGACTGGGGGTTCTTCTGGATCCATGCAGCCTCTTCATCATGCCTCTTTGCTACAATCTGGCGCAGTTCCTGGAAGCGCTTTTCATACATTGCTTCCACCTCGGGGAAAATGGTGAAGGGTTCGTCGGGATTGCCTCCCAGATGGAGTATCGTATTGCGATAGGCATCTCCACCCAGCGGTGCGCCATGCGTCTTGCAGGAGTTCTCGTAGCTGGAGCCGTCAGCCTGGCGGGCGCCCTTTCCCATGACACAATGTCCGATGATGAGGGTGGGGCGGTCGTGGACAGCCTTGGCCTTGTCCAGCGCCATGCGTATCTGCGCCACGTCGTTGCCGTCGATCTCGAACACTTCCCATCCCAGGGCACGATACTTGGCTGCCGTATCTTCGTTCATGACTACCTTGGTTTCGGTGGAAAGCTGTATCTTATTGGCATCATAGAACATGATGAGGTTGTCGAGCCCCAGGTTGCCTGCGATGCGTGCCGCACCCAAGCTGAC
>JAILEU010000174.1 GCA_024697785.1 Bacteroidaceae bacterium
ATGGCGACTGGTCGGCCTTCGAAGGGACCATCAAGCCTGCCGGCGTGGCTGCCGACGGACGATTCTGCCTCAACAGCGCCAAGGGCATGCCCAAGGGAACATTCAACATCCCCTCCGGCATCGAGGTGCAGAGCACGGGCAAGACGTATAAGGTGGGTGCTGTCACCGGCACCGGACGCCTGGGCGGCAGTTGCTCGCTCAGCAGCTCAGCCAGCGGCGCCAATACGTGGCAGGTGGGCTCTCTCGGCACTGACTTCGAGTTTGGCGGCACCATCGTCGGCTCGGGCACCCGCTTCGAGAAAGTGGGCTCGGGCACGATGTCGCTGACAGGGCAGGGCAGCAGCCACACCGGCACCAACACCGTCGGCGAGGGCACGCTCTGCCTCAACAACAGCAAGGCCACCAAGGCCATGCTGGGAACGGGGCCACTCACGGTTAAGTCGGGCGCAGCCCTGACGGGTGCCGGACGGCTGGAGAACGCCAGCGTCACCATCAGCCGCGGTGGCCTGCTCCGCCCGGGCGTCAAGGAGACGTCCATGAGCGGCACCATCGACTTCGGCGGCCAGAAGCTCACTGTAGCAGCTGGAGGCACCCTGCAGTTCTTCATCTCCAGCCAGGCACTCTATACGAAGCTCGCCAACATCGGCGACCTGGTGCTTGAAGGCGAGGTGGTGGTGCGGGTGCGCGAAGGAGCCAGCGGGATTGCCGTAGGCAAGGAGTTCCAGCTGTGGAAGGCCGAGGCCGCCGGCGTGAACATTGAGAAACTCACCCTCGGCACCCTGCCCGAAGGACTCTATTGGGACATCACCGACTTGTCGTCCGACGGCATCCTGCGCGTCACCGACGACCCGGAGCTCTCCGTCCGCGACATCACGATTGGCACTCCGGCTGTTGTCCGTACGGAATACTATGACCTGAACGGACGACGCGTCACAACCCCCACCCACGGGCTCTTCATTGTCCGCCGCTACCTCTCCGACGGCACGGTGCAAGTGAAGAAGATTGAAAATTGAAGATGAAAGAATAACCATCAAGCGTTGCCGAGAATGTCTATACCCGCGACATTTTCCGTCGCGAGGGATTACGAAGCAGATGAACGACATCAGGGAAGGACTGAAAACCTATATCGAGACGGAGATTATCCCCCGTTACCGCGCTTTCGACAAAGCGCATCGCGAGGATCATGTCCGTATGGTGATAGCCCAGGCGCTGGAGCTTGCCGACATGCTGGGCGCTGACCGCGAGCTGCTCTACGCCGCCGCTGCCTATCACGATACGGGGCTGGTGGAGGGGCGTGAACGCCACCATCTGGTGTCAGGCGAAATCATCCGTTCCGACAAACAGCTAAGGAAGTGGTTTTCGGAGGAGGACATCGAGCTCATCGCCGAGGCCGCTGAAGACCATCGTGCCTCGTCCGACCATGCTCCCCGCAGCCTCTACGGACGCATCATTGCCGAAGCAGACCGCTTCATCGAGGCCGAGACCATCATCCGCCGTACGGCACAATACAGCCTCCAGCACTACCCGCAGCTGTCGCGTGAGGGACACCTGTCGCGCTGCATCGGACATCTGAAGGAGAAGTATGGCGATGGGGGCTACCTGAAGCTATGGATACCCGGCTCGCCCAATGCCCGCAGGCTTGAGGAGCTGCGCGCCATCATACGCGATGAGCCGCAGGTCATCCGCCTGACACAGCAGATTCTCGACGAGGAGATTAGCGCAGCAGAGGCATGAGCATGCGGTAGCGTGCCGCTTTCTGTTCGATGGGCATGGGGAAGGCGCGCGACGATGAGGGCATGCGGTACCATCGCAGCGTGCGCCCAAAGGCTTTCCACTCGCTGTAGGTGCCCACGGCAGGGATTTGCAACGACGGAGCCTTCTCCGTCGTTGTTTCTTGTGCCTCAGAGAGCTGTGCCAGCAGCTGTTCCGATGCCTTGCCGCCCGTAGTGACAAGGGTGTGGCAGTCGGGGAGCTGCGCCAGCAGAGCGTCCACATCAGTAGGCTCGACGATGTGCAGGAAGTCGTCGCTGGCATTCCCTTTCAGCCGGCAAACCTTCTGCGCGGTGTCGAAAAACGCCATGCCCTTATCGCAGGCAAAATCCTCTATGGCTTTCTGGTTGAACGCCTTGCGCCGTCCCGACGATGCAGGTATTTCAAAGTGGGTTTTATCGTTAAAGTAAAGCAATCCCCAGATGCGCCAGAAGTCGTTGATGAAATTGGGGTAGAAGAAGTCCATCGACCATTTCTCCCTTGGCGGAGGAAAGCTGCCGAGGAACAGCACGCGTCCTCCGTCAGGCAGGAAAGGCTTCAGCGGATGCTCCTCTGCCAGCCCCTTGGCTTGCATCTCCGCCGCCAGCTGCAACCAGGCTTCGTCTCCGGCTTTCATGCTGTGTAACGCTCAGGCGCTAAGGTCAGTAGTCCTTCAGTCTCTTCGGATTCTTCGGAAACCATCCCCGCTGCACCCGCTTCCGCTGCTGGAACAGCTCGTGGATGCCCCAGAACGCGCTAAAGGCAAACACCCCCAGCAGGGTAGAGACGATGACGTCCGCCGCCAGCAGCGAGCCGACGACGCCCAGCACTCCAGCTAAGGCAAACATCCACCAGCTCCTGACGCCGAAATGATACTCGGCCTTGATGACCAGAGGATGAAACAAGCCGATGCAGATAAACGACCCGATGCCGATGATAATTCCCGTAAAATTCATGCGAAAACCATTTTATAGACTAACAGACTATTTTTTATACTTTTAGACTTTCAGACTTTCAGACTGGCAGATGAATGTTTTGCAGATGATTCAGACGCGACACTATTATCTGTTAGTCTGAATAGTCTGAAAGTCTGACAGTCTATATTCATTTGAAGTCTTATTTAATTTAAGTTTCGGAAGTTAAAAAACGGTTCAAGACTGCGATGAGCGCCCTGAAAGGGCAGAAAGCCACCAGCCCAGGGCAACGCCCTGGGTTTATTCGGGCACACATCATTCCGCGCCCTGAAAGGGCAAAAGCATTCC
>JAILEU010000177.1 GCA_024697785.1 Bacteroidaceae bacterium
TAGTTGAAGAGTAGGGCGCGGTCGCGCTGGGCGGCGGGGACGGTCCAGCGCTCGGGCACAAAGCGCCATTGGCAGACGGGCTGGGGGGTGATGGTGTCGCGGGCTTCGATGTAGGAGAGCATGTAGAAGCGGAGGTCGGCATCGGTGCTGTAGTCGACGCGGCTGCGCAGCTCGTCGTGGGGGATGCCGGCGCCGCGCGTCAGCAGCTCGCCGCCGCCGTTGCCGCGATAGGAGTTGACGGCTACGCGGTAGGTCTTGTCGGGGTCGAAGGGCCGGCCGTCGGCCATGCTGAGGATGCGCACACGCTGTCCGACGGGCTTGGTGACATCGACCTCGTAGCGGATGCCCGCCGCGCTGTCGAAGTTATAGTAGATGCCCTGGAACTTGGGGCGTCCGGCAGCGGTGTTCTTGTCGCCGCTGGCTGTGTCGCCGTCGCTCAGCAGAAGCAGATGGTCGGCAGGCGACTTCATCTGGTTGGCCCAGAGGGAGTAGGACATCTCCAGATGGTCGCGCACCTCGCGGCCCGTCAGCAGCATGGTGTAGAGCATGTTCTCGTAGCGATAGAGATTGAACATGTCGCGCACATAGACGTCGCCAGCCTTGATGGTGGCGTTCAGCGAGAGGGGGGCGGCGATGGAGATGTCGGCATGGGTGATGTCGAGCTGCATCTGGTGGATGAAGTCCATGAAGGGGCAGGGACCGAAGTAGGCGTCGCGCGACGAGATGGTCTCGGTGAACGTGCCGATGCGCTTGGAGACGTATTTCTTGATGAGCTCCATCTGCGGGGCGAAGGTAGTCATGAAGTCGGGGTCGGGTTCATAGTCGAGGACGGAGACGTTGGCGGCATCGGTGTGCGCCAGGGTCCACCGGCCATGATCCTTCTTCAGCGAGAGTGTCAGCTGCGAGACGCTGCGGGCGCCGTTCGCGGGGTTGACAAGGGGTACGACCTTACCCTCGGCGGAGACGATAGTGTCGCAGTAGAGGTGATGGTCGTGGCCGAAGATGATGGCGTCGAAGCCGGGTATCGTGCGCGCCACCTGCTCGGTGGCATTCTCGGCGTATGTGTCGGTGACGATGCCGCCATTAAGGCCGCAATGGAAGACGCCGATGATGACGTCGGGCTGCTCGTGCTCCTGCACGTATGCCACCCATTTGCGGGCAGACGTCTCGATGTCTGTAAACTCCAGCTCGCGCCACAGCTCGCGCGGCAGCCAGTTGGGGATGGCGGGGGTGAGCATGCCGATGAAGGCTATCCGTACGCCGTGACGCTCGATGACCTTGTAGGGAGGAATGAAGTTATGCTCCGTACCCTCGAGCAGGATGTTTGCGCCCAGCACGGGGAAGTCGGCGTCGAGGATGTAGCGCTGGTAGGTGGTGCCTCCAGTCTCGATTTCGTGGTTGCCGAGCGTGCCGATCTCGCAGCCCATGTAGTTGAGCATCTGGTCGGCCAGATGGACGTCGGCCACGGCGACGGTATTATAGTAATACGACGTAGGCTGGCCCTGGATGAGGTCGCCGTTATCGACGTAGATGAGCCGGTCGCCCCACGTCGAGCGCTGCTCGCGCAGATAGCTCTGGACGCGTGCCAGACTGCCCGCTGCAAGGCGATCGGTCACGAAGTCGTAGGGGTAGTAGTTGCCATGGACGTCGCTAGTGCCCACAATGCGGAATTCAATCTCCCTCGGTCCGCAGGCGGAGAGGGCAAACAGCGCCGCTACGGCGGCTGCAAAAAGGCTAAAAAAGGACTTTTTCATGATGGCATGCAAGGTGTTTTCGGTTTCGTGTGCAAAAATACAAAAAAAACCGTATCTTTGTCCCCGAAAGTGAAAGTTTTTTATCATGCGTCGGCTTTATTTATTTAATAAGGAGGATAAAATTCTGCTGAACCGTGTGGAGGGGAAGTGGGTGCTGCCCGCTTCGACGACCCTCAGACAGACCCTACATGCCTTTTCGGCCGATGAGTCTGTGGGTCGGGTGGACCTCACGCCGGCTGCTGCGGACGAAGGCGGGCTGGAGGCTTTCGGCCTGCGCGAGACGAGCCGGATGCTGCCGCCAGAGGACTACCAGCGGGCAGGGAAGGCTTGGGAGCTGCTCTACTGGAGCGAGCAGACGCGGTTCTGCGGCTGCTGCGGCGCACCCATGAGGTGGCACACGGCTATCAGCCGAGTGTGCGACAGCTGCGGACAGGAGGTGTGGCCACAACTGAACACGGCCATCATCGTGCTGGTTCACAAAGGCGATGAAGCGCTTCTGGTGAAGGCAAAGACGTTCCGCCGCGATTTCTTCGGACTGGTGGCGGGCTTCGTCGAAACCGGCGAGAGCCTCGAAGAGTGTGTGGCTCGGGAGGTGAAGGAGGAGACGTCGCTCGTGGTGGAGAACATCCGTTACTTCGGCAGCCAGCCGTGGCCCTACCCGTTAGGGCTGATGGTAGGCTTCCATGCCGACTACGTGAGCGGCGAAGTGACGTTTGCCGACGGCGAGCTGAAGGACGGCCGCTTCTTCAGCCGTGAGTCGTTGCCCATGCATGACGACGGCTCGCTCGCCATCCCCGGGCCGGAGAGCATGGCGCGACGCCTGATAGACGACTGGATGAACTTGGCGCCTGCGGCGCAATTGATAATTGATAATTGATAATTGAAAAATGATAAAATAGAATATGAAAACTTTGCATCGATTCTTTTTGCTCATTTCCGTATGTGCTGTAGCAACACTTGCTGCAGAGGCTCGGCAAGAAAAAAACGTGGAAATCGTACCTCAGTCGCTGACGAGTGAGAACATGGCAGACCCGATGGCGTTGGAAACCCGCCATCCACGCCTGTCGTGGATTAACGTCCCCACCAGCGACACGCTGAAGGGCAAACGGCAGACGTCCTATCAGATTCGCGTGGCCTCGTCGAAGGAAAAACTCCTGAAGGGGAAGGCCGACTTGTGGAATTCCGGCAAACAGATAACCGACAACTATACTAATTTCATTCCAAACATGTATTCGGGCAAGACGCTGAAGAGCGGTCAGGAAGCCTGGTGGCAAGTGCGCGTGTGGGACGAGCGGGGTGTCGTCTCCGACTGGAGTGAGCCCGCCCACTTCGGCGTTGGCCTGAAGGCCGATGACTGGAAGGCCCAATGGATCGGTGCCCCCTGGCAGAGCGAAGAAGTTTCGGCCGCCGACAGCGTGGCGCCCATGTTCCGAAAGGACTTTATTTTAAAAGGTAAGATTGAACGCGTGAAGGCATACGTCACGGCGATGGGATTCTTCGAACTCCACGCTAACGGCCAGCGCGTGGGCGACGACTACTATGTGCCCAACTTCACCAATTTCACTCGCCGAGAGGGGCTCGACCATGCCAATATCCCCATCAGCGACCACTTCAGCGACTACCGCATCATGTATCTCGCCTACGACCTTACGCCCTATGTCCATGAGGGCGAGAATGCCGTTGGCGTGTTGTTGGGTAACGGCTGGGCCCATCCCAGCCACCGCCTGATGGCGCCGTTCGGCTCGCCGCGCCTCCTCTGTCAGCTGGATATCACCTATGCCGGCGGACGGCACGAGATGGTTGTCACCGACGGGAGCTGGCTTGTCAAGCCGTCGCCCATCCAGAACAACGACATCTACACCGGCGAGGTCTATGATGCCCGTTTGGAGGAACCACTCTGGGCAAGTGCCGGTTGCAATACCTCCGGCTGGCAGAAGGCTGTGATACGCAAGGCGCCCGACGGAAAGCTCACCGCCCATGACGCCCCGACGGATAAGGTCGTTGAGACGCTCCGTCCCCTCTCCCTCGTCCGCAACAAGTCGGGCGAATGGACGGCGACATTCGACCACGTTATCTCCGGCCGCCTCCACCTGCGTGGCATCAAGGGGAAGGCGGGGCAGGAACTGACCGTCCGCTATCCCTGCGAAGAGCCTGTCGGTACCGACAAGTACATCTTCCGCGGCGAAGGTGAAGAGGAGTATGGTGCCCGCTTCACGTGGTACGTCTTTTCGCAGGCCATCATCACCGGTGTGGAGCACCTGACGCCCGACATGGTTACCGCCGAGTGCATCGGCACCGATGTTCCCATCGATGCCCGTTTCGTCAGCTCCGACCGTCTGCTCAATCGCATCAACACCATCTGGCAGCAGTCGCAGATTGACAATATGCATTGTGGCGTTGCCTCCGACTGTCCCCACCGCGAGCGCGCTCCCTACACCGGCGACGGTCAAGTGGCCTGCCCGACGGTACTGGAGAACTTCAATGCGACGGCCTTCTACCGCAAATGGCTGCGCGACATACGCGACACACAGAATGTCGATGACGGCTACGTCCCCAATGGCGCCCCGTGGCAGCCCATCTGCGGCGGAGGCGTGGCGTGGGGCGCTGCCATGAACATCATCCCCTGGGAACTCTATATGCACACGGGAGATGTCTTCGATTTAAGATTTAACTACCATGCCATGAAGGAACAGCTCCGTCACATGCAGCAGTCGATTACGGCCGACGGCACCATGTTCCAGCAAAAGGGGGGACCCGACGGCAAGCCCCTCTATTGGCTCAACCTCGGCGACTGGTCGCCCGCCTTCGGGTTGCCGAAGGACGAACTTGTGCATACCTTCTATCTGTGGTATTGTGCCGAGCTGACAGCCCGTGCAGCGAGAGTAATTGCTCACGGTTTCCACTTGGTACCCAATGAATTCACAGAAGACACGGAAACGTACCACGCCCTTGCAAAACGCACCCGCGATGCCTTTCATCATAAATTCTATGACCCCGAGGCAAAAAGCTACGGCGACTACGGCAGCAACGTCCTCGCTCTCTACATGGGCGTGCCTGATTCGGTGAAGGCCGACGTGGTGCGTACGTTGGAGCACGAAATCAGCGAAACCTACAATGGTCATCTGAACACGGGTATTTTCGGCACACGCTTCCTCTTCGAGGTGTTGTGTGACAACGACTTGACCGAACTAGCCCTCCGTGTGCTCCGCCAGCGCGACTTCCCCGGCTTCGGCCATTGGATTGAACAGGGCGCCACCGTCACCTGGGAGGCGTGGGACGGCAGCAACTCGCGCAACCATCCTATGTTCGGTGGCGGGCTCGTCAGCCTCTACCGCGACTTGGCGGGCGTGCGCCTTGAACCCTCTTTGTCGGCTTCCGACGACGAATGGCGCCGGCTTGGTTTCTCTCTGGTGAAGAGTGCCGGCTATCGTCACGTCATTATACGTCCCTGTCTGAGCCCCACGCTACCCCGCGTGGCCTATGAGAAAATGACACCTTTCGGCCTGTTGCGAAGCGAAGTTCAGCGTGTGGGCGAGAAGTGGCGTCTCACGGTCATCATCCCCGTAGGGTCAGAGGCTACGGTCGTCTTTCCCGATGGCACCTCGACTGAAGTAGAGCAGGGCAGACACCAGTTTACCATCGACTGATTTTGATAGGAAACGTCGATTCACCACAGAGAACAGACAATTTCCCTTCTTTTGTTTGGCTATTTGCGGGTAAATGATTACTTTTGCACCCCATCCTTCAAAAAGATGAAAAAGTCTATGAATTATGTGATGCAACTAAAGATATCCGTCAGCGTGGCTTTATGTGTGCTGATGTCACAAGCTGTCCTTGCTGCCCCATGGCCTCAGCAGCAGGCCCGTCAGAACGAAAAAAACGACACCGTAACAACGGGTAAGGTCATCCATCTGCACGATGGCTCCACCTATAAGGGGCAGTCTATCATTGGCCTTGTGCCCCACGGACAGGGCGAGCAGCTGATGGGCGACGGCGAGCGCTATGTCGGGCAGTTTGTGCGCGGCAAGCGGCAGGGCGAAGGCATCTGCTACTATCGTGACGGCAGCCGCTACGAAGGCCATTGGCAGCAGGACAAGCCCGACGAGAAGGGCATCCGCTACTATGCCAATGGCGACACCTACGACGGCCAATGGCGTGCAGGCGAGATACAGGGCTACGGCTCACTCCACTATGCCAGTGGCGATTCCTATTTCGGTCTCTGGGAACATGGTGCCCGCACGGGGCAGGGCAGCTACACGTGGGCTGCCACCGGTGCAAACTACAGCGGGGGATGGAAAGAGAACCTGCGTGATGGATACGGCGTACTGACGGAGCCCGACGGCAGCCGATACGATGGACAGTGGCGGGCTGGACGCCGCCACGGACAGGGAAAGGCCCTGTTTGCCAACAAGGACTCGTTTGACGGACAATGGTATAACGACGTGATGCATGGTCAGGGCAAATACCGCTTTGCCAATGGCGATGTCTATCAAGGCGACTTCAACCGCGGCCAGCGCACCGGCGACGGCGTCTATACCTTTGCCAATGGCGACATCTATAACGGTCACATGGAGGGCGGCGTCATGCAAGGCGAAGGACTCTACAGCTTTGCCAGTGGGGGCAGCTACGACGGCCATTGGGCTGCCGGCTTGTTCGAAGGCGTCGGAACCTTTGTGGCACCCAACGGCGACAGCTTCAAAGGCACATGGCATGCGGGACTGCCGCACGGACACGGACGTTTCATCGATGCCAAGACCAAACACCGTTTTGAAGGCGAGTTTGTGAACGGCCGTCGGGTGGGTACGTTCAATGAATATGACGAAGCCGGAGCTTTCGTTCAGCATGTCGTGTTCAACGACAACAATCTCTTCGACAGCGAAGATCTGGAGATGGACGAAGATCTCGAAGACGAGGCTTTTGACGAGGACTTCGAAGCCGACTCGGAGGAAGGCGCTGAAGCTTCAGATGGTGAAGCCGGAACTGAGGTTTAACGTTTAATGTTTAGTGTTTAACGAACACGTCCTATGATTTTGGTTTAACGTTTAATGTTTAATGTTTAATGTTTAACGAACACGTCCCATGACCTCTTACTTCTTACTTCTTACTTCTTACTTCTTAACTCTTAACTCTTAACTAAATAAACCTCCGGCGCAGCCGGAACTAAACCTCGGCAGAGCCGAACTAAACCCATAAACCATTAACTATGATTCTGGATACGTTAGACAACCTGGGCAACTATGCCTCCCTGAATCCCCTCTTTGCAGAGGCTGTTCATTTTCTTCAGAACACGGACCTTGCGGCTCTTGAGCCGGGCAAGATTGTGCTCGAGCCGGACCGGCTGGTGGTGAACGTCAACGCCATCGGCCCGAAAACGGCTGACGAAGCCAAACTGGAGACGCACGTGGAGTTCATCGACATTCAGGTGCCCATCTCTGCCTCAGAGACCTTGGGCTATACGCCTGCTGCCGACCTGCCGGAGGCCCCCTACGACGCAGCTGTCGATATGACGCTCTACGAGGGAAAGGCGGCGAACTATTTCACCCTTCAGCCGGGCATGTTTGCCATTTTCTTTCCTGCCGACGGACATGCTCCCGGCATCACGCCCACAGGCTTGAAGAAAATCATCATTAAGGTAAAAGTATGAAAAAAGAACAACACGATATGCTGAAACTCATAAAGAACGATCCTTGGCTGGAGCCGTATGCCCCCGCCATCGAAGGACGCTATGCCTACTTTGAGGAACGTCTGAAAGCGCTCACCGAGAATGGCAGCCGCAGGTTGTCTGATTTTGCAAACGGTCATTTGTGGTATGGTCTCCATCGCACCACCGACGGCGGCTGGGTGTTCCGTGAGTGGGCGCCCAACGCAACGGCCATCTGGCTGCTGGGCGACTTCAACAACTGGCAGAAGAACGATGCCTATCGGTTGCAGCGCCTGAACGAACATGGCGACTGGGAGCTGACGATGCCTGACGATGCTCTCTGCCACGGCCAGCACTATAAGATGTTGGTGGAGTGGAACGGCGGTTGGGGCGAGCGCATCCCGGCCTATGCCGGGCGTGTTGTCCAGGATGCCGCTACGGCCATCTTCAGCGCACAGGTCTGGGATCCTCTTGTGGTCACCTATAAATGGCGGAAAAAGACGTTCCGTCCGCAACGTGACCCCCTGCTCATCTACGAATGCCACATCGGCATGGCGCAGGACGAGGAGCGTGTCGGCACCTACAACGAGTTCCGCGAACGGGTGCTGCCCCGTGTGGCCCGTGCAGGATACAACTGCATACAGATCATGGCCATACAGGAGCACCCCTACTACGGCTCGTTCGGCTATCACGTCAGCAACTTCTTCGCTCCGAGCAGCCGCTTCGGCACCCCCGAGGAACTGAAACAACTTATCGACGAGGCTCACGGCATGGGCATAAGCGTTATCATGGACCTCGTCCACAGCCATGCCGTGAAGAACGAACGCGAGGGCCTCGGCCTGCTGGCTGGCGACCCCTCGCAGTATTTTCATGCCGGCGAGCGGCGCGAACATCGCCAGTGGGACAGCCTCTGTTTCAACTACGGCTCTGACGACGTCTGCCATTTCCTCCTCTCGAACTGCAAATACTGGCTCGACGAATTCCACTTCGACGGTTTCCGTTTCGACGGCGTCACCTCCATGATCTACTACGACCACGGTCTGGGCACAGCCTATACGGACTATGGCACCTACTACAATGGCGGACAGGACGGCGATGCCATCTGCTACCTGACGCTGGCCAACGCCCTCATCCACGAGGTCAAACCCACGGCCATCACCATTGCCGAGGAGGTCAGCGGCATGCCCGGCCTTGCTGCCCCCATTGCCGACGGCGGATACGGCTTCGACTACCGCATGGCCATGAACATCCCCGATTTCTGGATTAAGATCATCAAGGAACGTATCGACGAGGACTGGAAGCCCACCGCACTCTTCTGGGAGGTCACCAACCGCCGTGCCGACGAGCACACCGTCTCCTATGCCGAGAGCCACGACCAGGCATTGGTGGGCGACAAGACCATCATCTTCCGTCTGATTGATGCCGACATGTACTGGCATTTCTCGAAGGGCGACGAGAATTACGCTGTCAGCCGCGGCATAGCCCTTCATAAGATGATACGCCTGCTCACGGCCTCTACCATCAACGGTGCCTACCTGAACTTCATGGGTAATGAGTTCGGACACCCCGAGTGGATTGACTTCCCCCGTCAGGGCAATGGCTGGAGCTACAAGTATGCCCGCCGTCAGTGGAACTTGCGCGACAATGACCGCCTTTGCTACGAATACCTTGGTCTGTTCGACGAAGAGATGATACATCTTGTCTCCTCCGTACGCGGATTCCAGAAGAAGGCCATCCAGCCCGTTTGCCAGAACGACGGCGACCAGGTGCTGGCCTATCTGCGTGGCGACCTGCTGTTCGTCTTCAACTTCAGTCCGACGCGCTCTTTCACCGACTACGGCCTGCTTGTGCCGCGTGGCACCTACCACGAAGTGCTCGACACCGACTGTACCCGCTTTGGCGGACAAGGACTGGTGGACGCTTCAGTCAACCACTACACCTGCCCCGACCCGCTCTATCGTCGCGAACGGAAGGAGTGGCTCAAGCTCTACCTTCCTGCCCGGACCGCTATGGTGCTGAAACGCACTCCGGCGTCGGCCGACTAAGCCCCCTCTTTCCCCGTCAACCGTAAAGCTCCCTGTCAGCCATGCACGACCGTCTTCAGCAAAAGCGCAATAACGCGATAGCCACCATTCTGTCCATACTGTTCCTGCTCTTCACGGCTTTCTACGTCATCTTTTTCCAGTGTGACCTTTTTGCCCTGATGCAGGAGACGTGGGCACATGGGCAGACGACCAACAACCCTTATGTGACGGCCGTCATCGTCGGACTGCTGTTGTTCCTGCTGCATCTTGGCGTAAAGCGCATCACGCAGCTCAGCGGGCGTTGGGAGGCTTTCACGTGGCTCCCCTCGTACCTGCTGCTTGGGCTGTTAACCGATGTTGATAGCCGTACGCTCCACTACGACCTCATTCCCTGGGCAGCCATCATGGGCGGCTGTCTATTGGTGGTGCTGCTTGCCTGCTGGCTGCGCAGTGTGTGGCCTTCGGACTTGCGGACGCCTGTCGTCAGCCTGCTTGTGCCAGGGCTGGTGGTGAGCGTTGTCTCTATGGTGCTCTGTCTGACCTTTACCAACCACGATGCGGCGCTACATCAGGAGCTGGCAGCCTATCGGCACGCATCGCATGACGATGCCGCCCGTGTGGCAGCCGTGGGACGGCGTTCGCAGGAAACGACGCCCGCCCTCACCGCCTTGCGCAACATTGCTCTTGCCCGCGAGGGCAGGGTGGGCGACGAGCTCTTCTGCTATCCCCAGCCCTATGGCTCCGACGGCTTGGGCGTAAATCCCTTCACCCGCCAGAATACCCGTTTCGGGGCTTCGACGTTCTACGCCTTCTTGGGTGCGGAGCCCTATGGCGGCGAGGCCCCTGCCGCGTTCGTGGAACGTCTCTACCGGCAGGACGATACCCCTTTGCACCGCAACCTCTATGCCGCATCGCTCCTGCTTGACGGGAAGCTGAATGACTTTGTCCGCAACTACCCGCCGACCGCTTCCGGAGCTCCGCGCCATTTCCGTGAGGCGTGGCTTCTCTGTCGGGCCCTCCGTCCGTCCGGTTCGCCGCTGCCACCTGATTATCGGGATGCAGAACTGCAGCCGAAGCTTGACGATTTCCTTGACACGCTGCGCCGCAGCCCGCGCGACCGCCAGGAAACCCTGAACGCCCTCTCCCTCACCTACGGGCAGACGTACTGGTTCTACTACGCCCAGCATTGGCTATAGCGGCATCCTCTATTGGGGAGGGGTAGTCTCCACCGGGGATTGAAGATTGATTTTTCGTTTATAGAAGAAACGAGATATACGAAAAGAGGAAAAGAACACGGTAACGGGTTATACCTGTTACCGTGCTTATCTTTTTAAAAAGGATAAACGATGTATTCGGTGTTTCTCAGTCGCGGAGGCGGAAGCTGTTGGCCGAAGCGATGATGCGTGCTTCGGTGTGGCGGACGCCGTTGAGTGCCATGAAGGTGAGGATGAGGCTGACGAGGGGGAGGATGGTGGTCCAGCGTGGAAAGGCAGCCTGAAGGTCGGCACGCAGAATAAGCACGAAGATGAGATAGACGATGTAATAGCCAGCCAGCAAGAGCATGCTGACGATGAGTCCCCGTTTCTGTAAGGCAAAGTTCTGGAATACAGAGATGAGGAGGACGAAGAGCTGGCAGAGGGCCGTGGCAATGAGCAGACCGCCCAGAGCCCAGGGGCTACCGCTATGTGAGCCGTCGGGTTGCAGAATGCGAAAGTTTGTCAGGGTGACCGTTGTATAGTCGCTATAGACAAACTGAATGAGGGGATAGCACATACACACCACCAGCGCAGCTATGGCAAGCACGATGCAGAAGTGCTGAAGACGTAGTTTCATATCGAAATTATTATGCCATGTTCTCCTTGTCCTTAGCCGGGTTGCGGAAGTAGATCTTGTCCTCCAGATACTCCTGCGTGGCGATGAGGGTGGGCTTGGGCATACGCTCATAGAAGCGCGAAATTTCAATCTGTTCACGGTTTTCAAACACCTCTTCCAAGTTGTCCTGCTTGGTGCTGAACTCATCGAGCTTCTTCTTGAGCTCGTCGCGGATTTCTACGGCAATCTGGTTGGAACGTTTGCCGAGGATGGCGACGGTTTCGTAAACGTTGTCTGTGCCTTCGCGGAAATCGTTCATGTTACGCGTGACGGTGTTGGTGGGGGCGGTTGTTTTCTTGTAATCCATTGTTATATCTTATTTTGACTTGTTTTCCTGTTGTTTTGTTGATTCGTTGGCTTGTCAAAGTCTCTTGATGGCCTTTTCTGCTTCGTTCAGCATGTTGGTTGCCTCTTTAAGCCGCGTGCTTTCGGGGAACTCGTTTTTGAAGGCGTAGTACTCGTCGACGGCATCGCGATAGCGGTCGAGCATTTTCTCCTTGATGCTCTCCTTGGCCATAGAGTACTTTGCTTTCAGGATGAGGAACGAAAGATCCTCGCGGAATTTGGTGTAGGGATAGTCGCGCAGGGCGTTCTGGGCCGTGATGATGCAGGCCTGATAGTTGTTGCCCATGTAGTTGCCGAGGTTGTAGTAGAGCTGAGCAGAGCGGTACTCCTTCTCCACCAGGCGGTCGTAGAGGGCGTAGAGCATCTCTTCTACCTGAGCGCGATGGCTGGAGTAGGGATAGTACTCGTTGAACAGCTGAATTTCAGAGATGGCGCGTACGGTGCTCGACTGGTCGAGACGCGGGTCGGGCGTGTCGCGGAAAAGGGCCACGACGGTGTGGTAGCGGGCCTGTTCGGTGTAGAGGCCGCGGGGGTACGAGGTGCAGTAGGTCTGCAGGTAGGTGGAGGCGCTGACGTAGTCCTTCTGGTTGAAGTAGCACATGCCCAGCATGTAGAGGCACTCCTCGCCGTTGGCGGAGCCTTTCATGAAGGCATTGACGTCTTCCAGCATCTCGGCGGCGCGGTCGTAGCGGCCTTCGATGAAGTAGGCCTTGCCCATTTCGTATTTGTATTCCGAGTTCATGCTCTTCTGCAGCTTGAGATACTGCGAACAGCCCGTGAGGGCGGGCAGCAAGGCAGCGAGCAGCATCAGCCGGAAAATATAGAAAAGACGTTCCTTCTTCATCCTGTTTCTGAAAATTCGTGCAAAATTACGTCAACCCGCGCGATAATGCAAATTTATTGGGGTTTTTTAAGGATTGACGACGTTAATCGGCTGTCCGTTGGCAAAGGCGGCGAGATTCTGGCGGCAGATGTCCATCAGTCGGATGCGTGCCTCGCGGGTGGCCCAGGCGATGTGGGGGGTGATGAAGCAGTTTGGAGCCGTGAGCAGGGGGCAGTCGGGGCTGGGCGGCTCATGGTCGAGGACATCGACGCCGGCTGCCTGGATGGTGCCGCGGCGGAGGGCGTCTGCGAGAGCCTGCTCATCGACGACCGGGCCGCGCGAGGAGTTGATGAGGATGGCCGTGGGCTTCATCAGGCTCAGGCGGGCGGCATTGACGAGGTGATGGGTGTCGGGCGTCAGCGGGCAATGGAGGCTGACGATGTCGGAGAGGCGGAAGATGTCGTCCAGCGTAGTCTTGACGACACCCTCGGGGAGGGCATCCTGTGGCTTGGATGTATAGACGCGTACCGTCATGCCGAAGGCAAGGGCGATGGCTGCTGTGCGGCTGCCCGTGCGACCGTAGCCGACGATGCCCATCGTCTTGCCGTCGAGCTCGGTGAGGGGCGTGTCGTAGTAGCTGAAGTCGATGCTCTCTGCCCACCGGCTGCGCTTCATAGCCTGATAGTCTGTCTGTATTGATTCGTCTGAAGTCTGATGATTCTCGTCCGCATAGTGTCCGACGCGGTTGGTGATGTTCAGGATGTGGGCAAAGACGCTCTGTGCTACGCTGGCGGTGCTGTAGGCAGGGATGTTGGTGACGACGATGCCATGAGCCGAGGCAGCCGCAAGGTCAACGACGTTGTAGCCTGTGGCCAGCACGCCGATATACTTCAGCTCTGGCAGCTGGGCCATCTCGGCCTCGCCAAGGACTACTTTGTTGGTAAGCACGGCGTCGGCACCTTGGCAGCGGCAGACGACATCCTCAGGGGCTGTGCGGGGATAGACAAATGCTTCACCCAGCTGGTTCAGCCACTCCCACGACAAATCGCCTGGGTTAAGGGTATAGGCATCAAGGACAACGGCTTTCATCTTTTGATAATGGATAATTGGTTTATGGGTTTATTTCCGGCTGCGCCGGAGGTTTAAGAAAGTTTAGTTCGGCTGCGCCGGAGGTTTATAAACCGATTTTGCCACGCAAAATCATTAAACCTTTTTTGTAAAAAAAACCAAACCATTTGCGAGCAAAAACTAAACCATTTTCTTCGTTTTTAAGAGTTCTTCGAGGCGGAACATCTCGTCGCGATACTGGGCGGCCTGCATGAAGTCGAGCTTGGCGGCAGCCTCCTGCATCAGGCGGCGGGTGCGGGCGATGGACTTCTCCAGCTGGGCGGGCGTCATGTAGGCCAGGACGGGGTCTTCGGCAGCATGCGGCGTGGCGGGGCTTGTGCCATCGGCTGCCTGCTTGCCGGCCTGCTGGCCTGCCGGCCATTCTGCCTCCTTGCCTGTCACGAGGGCATCGCTGATGGCCTTCTGGATCTGTCGGGGCGTGATGCCGTGGGCGGCGTTGTAGGCCAGCTGCTTCTCGCGCCGTCGGTTGGTCTCGTCGATGGTGCGGCGCATGCTCTCCGTGATGACGTCGCCATACATGATGACCATGCCGTTGACGTTGCGAGCTGCACGTCCCGCCGTCTGCGTCAGGCTGCGTTCGTTGCGCAGGAAGCCCTCTTTGTCTGCGTCGAGGATGGCGACGAGCGACACCTCCGGAAGGTCCAGACCCTCACGCAGCAGGTTCACGCCGATGAGGACGTCGTACTCGCCGCGCCTGAGGTCGTTCATGATCTCCACGCGGTCCATCGTGTCCACGTCGCTGTGGATGTAGTTGCAGCGGACGCCGTAGTCCGAGAGGTATTCCGTCAGTTCCTCCGCCATGCGCTTGGTGAGGGTGGTGACGAGGGTGCGCTCGCCCCGTTCGGTACGTATGCGTATCTCCTCCATCAGGTCGTCAATCTGGTTCTCCGTCGGGCGCACCTCGATGACGGGGTCCAGCAGTCCCGTGGGGCGGATGACCTGCTCCACCACCACGCCCTCGCTCTCCCGCAGCTCGTAGTCGGCCGGCGTGGCGCTGACGTAGATGATCTGGTGGACAAGCTCCTTGAACTCATCGAACTTCAGCGGGCGGTTGTCCAGCGCGGCGGGCAGCCTGAAGCCATACTCCACGAGGTTCGTCTTGCGGGCACGGTCGCCGCCGTACATGGCGTGGATCTGCGGAACGCTGACGTGGCTCTCGTCGATGACCATCAGGAAGTCCTTGGGGAAGAAGTCGAGCAGGCAGTAGGGTCGGCTGCCCGGGGGGCGGCCGTCGAAGTAGCGGCTGTAGTTCTCGATGCCCGAGCAATGGCCCAGCTCGCGCAGCATCTCCATGTCGTACGTCACGCGCTCCTGCAGGCGCTTGGCCTCTAACGGACGGCCCTGGGCGTAGAAGAAATCGACCCTCGCCTTCAGGTCCTCCTCAATCTGATGGATGGCGCGCAGCGTCGAGTCCTGGCTGGTCATGAAGAGGTTGGCGGGATAGATTTTGTAGCCGTCGTACTCGGTGAGGCGCAGTCCGCTCTCGGGGTCGAGTTCCTCGATGGCCTCGACGTCGTCGTCCCAGAACTGTATGCGTATGACGGCGTCGCTGTACGCCAGCCAGACGTCCACCGTGTCGCCCTTCACGCGGAAGGTGCCGCGCTGCAGCTCCAGGTCGTTGCGGACGTAGAGGCTATCGACGAGGCGTCGCAGCAGCACGCTGCGGTCCATCTTCTGCCCCACGCGCACCTCGATGACGTTGTCGTAGAAGTCCGACGGGTTGCCCATGCCGTAGATGCAGCTGACGGACGAGACGATGATGACGTCCTTCCGCCCGCTCAGCAGGGCGCTCAGCGCCGACAGACGCAGCTTGTCGATCTCGTCGTTGATGGCGAGGTCTTTTTCTATATAGGTGTCGGTCTGCGGCAGGTAGGCCTCGGGCTGGTAGTAGTCGTAGTAGCTGACGTAGTACTCTACGGCGTTGTTTGGGAAGAAGCCCTTGAACTCGGTGTAGAGCTGCGCGGCCAGCGTCTTGTTGTGGCTGAGCACGAGGGTGGGGCGCCCCACCTGCTGGACGACGTTGGCGATGGTGAACGTCTTGCCCGAGCCCGTCACGCCCAGCAGCACCTGTGCCGGCGTGCCGCTCAGCACCCCCTCCGTCAGCTGGCGGATAGCCTCCGGCTGGTCGCCCGTAGGGGCATAGTTGCTAATCAGTTCAAAGTCCATATAGATGCTGTTTGTTCCTCTGTCTTCTAAAATAACTCTCTGATTACGAAATCAAATTGATCAACAATTTCTTTAAGGCATATTTGTGAGGGCTGATGATGGCTATTTGTCGTTGTAATGGCCTTCGACTTCGATGACGAGGACGGTGATGGTTTCGTCGTAAATGTCGTAAATGATGCGGTCGTGGGCTGTCAGACGGCGGGAATACGTCGTCCCGTTTGCTCCTTTAAGTGGCTCTGGGTGTCCTGTCCCAGTACGTGGATGCTGTTCCAGTTCTGGCAAAAGACGATAGCTCATAGTTCGTCCATCCATTGCTGTGCCTCAGCTGCGGTGTTGAATGTCATGGCTTCTCCGGCGCTGTATTCCTTACGTGCCTTCTCTATCTTTGACGCCAGCTCGGGGGTGACGGCGAGGTCGTTGTCCTCAACGGGGACAATGGTGTATAGGCGGTTGTTACGACGGATGAAGACAGTCTCGCCGGCATCGGTCTTGTCGAAGATGGCTGCCATGCGGCTGCGGAAATCTCTGATGGTAAGTGTCGTCATAGTCGATGTTTTTTTGCGAGGCAAAGGTAGGTCTTTTTTTAGAATATTCAAAGCGTTTGTGTACTTTTTTGTGTACACGGGTGTTTGCAATATAAACGGGCCGACGCCTCGCCATCGAACCCGCTGCCCCCGGCTTTTACATCCGGAACGGACGGAAGGTCGTCGTGAAATAGAACGTGCAAAGGGGGCGCGCTTTTCTCAGCGCAGTCCTCGTTTCTATTTCCGGATTCCGTAGCCCACTGGGCTGTCTCGGCAGCCCAGTGCGTTATCCGCTGCAAATAAGGGGATAATTTCACAGCCCACTACGCTGAATTCGCAGCAAAAGGCAGTCGAAATCGGGCTTTTTTCACTTAGAAACGCGAAAAACGGGGGTGAAATCGGGGTCACAATGGCCTCTCGTCGGGGAGTTTGTGACAATTGTGACAAATGACAGTGCATTTTCTGCACACTTCGGAGGCCTCGAAGCAGGGAGGAAAAGAGATAAAGATAAGAAAATGAATAAATTAATATATTATCATATATTTATTATCATATACGTTTACCCTATTTCTACCCCCCGAAAACCTCGTTTCCTTTTCGTTTTTATGCAAAAGTTTTGCGTTTTGCCGACGGATCTGCCCGCAAAAGCCCTCGACGTTTTTCACCCATCTGCCCGCCGAGCCGCCCGAAGCGTGCGCAAAATGCGCTGTCATTTGTCACAATTGTCACAAACTTGTACTACCCTGAAAAAAGTTGAATGTTTTTTACCTTAACCCTGCCATAGGTTGAATGCTTGTTGCGTACCTTAATCCTTATCCCTGGCAGAAGTTGAATGATTCTCTCTAACCCCTTGTTTTTGTTGAATAGGCTCCGCGGAAAGCCGTTCAATCATATTCAGGGTTTGCGGTGCAAAGGTACATGCTCCTTCTTGGATTTCCAAGTATTCGAGG